>NZ_JAUCFJ010000002.1:3660941-3966019 GCF_030348505.1 Lysinibacillus sp. G4S2
TATCAATAGGACTCATAATTTTATCCTCCCCGTTGGATTCAGAAGGACTTAAAAATTCACGATTAGAGTCTAGTTGAGATGCAAAATCTTGTTCTTCCACAAGATTTGTTCCTTTTACCTCATCTATATCAAGCGGATCATTCACTTCATCTTCAACAACAATTTCAGAAGGGATAGGTAGCTCACAATTGGAACCTAGATGCGCTGCAAGGTCCTGTTCCTCTACAGGATTGGGATTTAGATGAGCTGTAGAATCTTGTTCTTCTACAGGATTGGGATCTAGATGAGCTGTAGACTCCTGTTCTTTTACAGGGTTGGGATCTAGATGAGCTGTAGAATCCTGTTCTTCTACAGGATTGGGATCTAGATGAGCTGTAGAATCCTGTTTTTCTACAGGATTGGGATCTAAATGAGCTGTAGAATCCTGTTCTTCTACAGGATTGGGATCTAGATGAGCTGTAGACTCCTGTTCTTCTACAGGATTGGGATCTAGATGAGCTGTAGAATCCTGTTTTTCTACAGGGTTAGTTTCATCCGCTGCTTTTATATCAAGCAGATTATTCTTTTCATCCTCAACATCAATTTCAGAAGGGATAAGTAGCCCACAATCGGAGTCTAGATGCGCTACAAGTTCCTGTTCCTCTACAGAATTGGTTTCATCCACCTCTTCTATATCAAGGAGATCATTCATTTCATCCTCAGCATCAACTTCAGAAGGAATGAGTAACTCACGATCGGGATTTAGATGCACTGCAAGGCTAGTTTCATCTTCTTTTTCTATAGTAAGGAGGTCATTACAATAGACGAAAACTTTTTGCTTGGAACTTATTTCTTTCATCTCTCTATAATTAATCCATGGAGTTTTCATTAGTTCACTCCCAAATAATGTTTTGACAAATAAAGTGCAACAGTTAATCTGTAAAAATTCTTATGTACTTTTACAGCCAAGAAGTCTTTTTTGGTCAATTTATTTTTTATGATAAGATTTTATGAATTCTTCTAGAGAGACTTGTTCAAAATCCGTTTTCTTCAGGGAAAACTTACGAAGTAACCCGTTTTTCAATTTTTATTTCTTCCACTTACCTTGATGAATAGATTGGTTAAAAAAAAACAGCGTTTTCCCTTTCCTTTTCTAATATCTGATAACAGCTAAACACTTTTGCTTTTATTGCTCGAAGATATGATGGATGTATATAGTTTAAAATGAATGGATCATCACCAAAACGTGTGGTTGATTTCCGTTCCCGCTGGGCGCTTTATTGCTGTCGCTTCGCTTTCGCACAGAAAACATCCGCTTCACTCCAGGGTCTCATCTGTGACGCTGATCCCCAAGAAGTCGCCCAGCCGGAACGAAGGTCAACCTATATGGCATACGTTTTAACAAATGTCATCCACAACTTTTGGTGATGAGCCAAATGAATACCTCTTTTTTCAAATATTGTCAAATGAAATTCAAACGTTATCATTATGAGCTACTTTTATTTTGATCTATGTGTTGCACTTATAATTACTATCCATTTTATGCATTACTTTTACTTTTGTCCCTAGTACTTTCAAAAATCTCAGTAGCAATTGAGATACTAATGCGTTTGATAGACGATTGCTTAGTAAAAACTAAAATTTTATCTTTACATTATTTTCTTCAACTCGATTATTTTGATAGCACCTATTAGTGCATTTACGATCGATATTATTATAGAAAAAATGCAGTTGAAAATTCGATTTAATCGAACTTTCAACTGCCAACTCAAATATTGGATTTTTTCAGTACCTTCAAATGTCCTTTTATCTCTAATTTCCTCCTCTAAAAATTAGAGATTAACAAGATTCAGTAGGATGAATAACAGGAGTAGGACTAACTGGAGGAGTAAGTCCTAAAAGATTAGGAGTTATTACATTAGCAACTGGAATTTGAAGTTGTTGAACTTGCAATACTTTTACAGTAAGATCTAGTACGATTTTCTCACGTAATGTGTTGAAAGTGCCTTCTGGTGCTGTCATAATTGGTGAAAAATCAAGTTCAAAGAAGTTTGCAGCTACTAATTCGCCAAATGGTTGTTCATTGTATTTAACGAGATTTTGGAAGAAAGCCTTATCCAATCGAGCATCCATTTGCGTAGTTTCATTAAGAAAGTTCGCTTCGGCAAACTCAGAAATTCCTATGATTGGAGTAGGACCCCCTGGTGTTTGTGGGAAAGTAAGGTCTGCAAAACCAGAAAACTGAACATCAGCAATTCTATCTTGGAGTGCCCCGTTACATGCTATTGAAGCATATTCTATATTTTTGCGAATATGTCCCGCTACAAATAATTTAGCTCTTGTTACTCTGAAAAAGTCAGTGCCATCAATACGTGTAAATCTAACCGGTACTAATTTAACTTGATTTAGGAATACATTTTTTTTCACTCTTTTGATTTCAGTTGCTGCAGGAGTAAGAGTAATATCTGACTCCACAACTATTTGAAGTGTTGGTTCTGCAAGTACAACTGGAATTTTAAGAGTTGGAAGCGTTACTGGTGTAGGAACTAGTGTAGTAGTTGCAGGAGTTAATGGTATTTGTTGTGTTGATGTTACTGGACAAGATTGGATTGGATCACATTGATTACTCAAAAATTTTCCCTCTTTTCATTTTGTAGTTTTTGAGAGCTCTCCATATAGAATATGTAGCAATTAAATCTATGAATGGACGTGTATACTAGTTTTTTACTGATTATTATTATAGAAAAATGGCAGTTGAAAATTCGATTTAATCGATTTTTCAACTGCCAACTTAAAGATTAGATTTTTTTCAGTACCCTCATTTGTCCTTTTATATCTAATTTCCTCCTCTAAAAATTAAAGATAACAGGAGGATCTATTATGGACTAACTGGAGGAGTAAGTCCTAAAAGATTAGGAGTTATTACATTAGCAACTGGAATTTGAATTTGTTGAACTTGCAATACTTTTACAGTAAGATCTAGTACGATTTTTTCACGTAATGTGTTGAAAGTGCCTTCTGGTGCTGTCATAATTGGTGAAAAATCAAGTTCAAAGAAGTTTGCAGCTACTAATTCGCCAAATGGTTGTTCATTGTATTTAACGAGATTTTGGAAGAAAGCCTTATCCAATCGAGCATCCATTTGCGTAGTTTCATTAAGGAAGTTCGCTTCGGCAAACTCAGAAATTCCTATGATTGGAGTAGGACCCCCTGGTGTTTGTGGGAAAGTAAGGTCTGCAAAACCAGAAAACTGAACATCAGCAATTCTATCTTGGAGTGCCCCGTTACATGCTATTGAAGCATATTCTATATTTTTGCGAATATGTCCCGCTACAAATAATTTAGCTCTTGTTACTCTGAAAAAGTCAGTGCCATCAATACGTGTAAATCTAACCGGTACTAATTTAACTTGATTTAGGAATACATTTTTTTTCACTCTTTTGATTTCAGTTGCTGCAGGAGTAAGAGTAATATCTGACTCCACAACTATTTGAAGTGTTGGTTCTGCAAGTACAACTGGAATTTTAAGAGTTGGAAGCGTTACCGGTGTAGGAACTAGTGTAGTAGTAGCAGGAGTTAATGGTATTTGTTGTGTCGATGTTACTGGACAAGATTGGATTGGATCTAAGTGATTACTCAAAAATTTTCCCTCTTTTCATTTTGTAGTTTTTGAGAGCTCTCCATATAGAATATGTAGCAATTAAATCTATGAATAGACGTGTATACTAGTTCTTATACTCATTTTAATAAAAGGGATTTTTGAGCTAAAGATAAGCTTCAATTATATTCTAGTCCCTTGGCTATCATAACCGACTCGAATTTCTGTAGTTCTAGGAAATGAATGATTAATTCTAAAACTATGTTTTGACACAATTGATTTGAATGAATTGCTGACTCATTTTTGTATAGGTACTGTTATACCAAATTAATAAGGACTCTTACCTTTCCAGCGCCAAGAACTTACGAATTTTACAAAGTTTGTACTAGCTGATGCCTTAAACATTGAGAATATTTCAAAAATCATTCAATTTAAAAAAGCAGATGACAATTAGGTTGTCTGTTTTTATTGGGTACATCATCATAACGTGTAGTTGATTTCCGTTCCGACTGGGCGCTTTCTTGGGAGGCGTCCGATGAGCCACTTGGGCCAACAGATATTTTTTGCGCGAAAAGGTAGCGGCAGCAACATGGTTTTCGTCTGTGCGAAAGCGAAGCGACAGCAACAGGGTCTCATCTGTGCGAAAGCGAAGCGACAGCAACAGGGTCTCATCTGTGCGAAAGCGAAGCGACAGCAACAGGGTCTCATCTGTGCGAAAGCGAAGCGACAGCAACATGGTTTTCGTCTGTGCGAAAGCGAAGCGACAGCAACATGGTTTTCGTCTGTGCGAAAGCGAAGCGACAGCAACATGGTTTTCGTCTGTGCGAAAGCGAAGCGACAGCAACATGGTTTTCGTCTGTGCGAAAGCGAAGCGACAGCAACATGGTTTTCGTCTGTGCGAAAGCGAAGCGACAGCAACATGGTTTTCGTCTGTGCGAAAGCGAAGCGACAGCAACAGGGTCTCATCTGTGCGAAAGCGAAGCAACAGCAGGATGTTGGTCCCGAAGGCGTTATCACAGGACGTGATGTTTTTAGCCTTCGTTCCTCTACTGCACGATCTAGAGCACTCAGCTTTATCAAAAATCATGCTTTAGAGTAAGATTTAGAGGCGTTTAAGGAATTGATATTGGGGCGTAAACAAGTATTAAATGAAATGATAATAGACCAAGACGGCAATTAAGCTATCTTGGTCAGCAGTCGCTACCACTCTCAAAGAAATGTTGAAGGTATAAAGTTCATTCGACATTTCTCAGGGAGAGACAATGGATTATTTTTTTAATTCTATTTTCTAGTCGCCACGTTTCTCTAGAGTTTTAGCAGTTTTTACTTTGGTCAACATCCTTTTGGTTTTTAAAGGTACCCATGAGAAAATCATAGGCCAGGTTCGTAACACCATACCAGTAATTTTCATTTTTGAAATGATGCCATAAATGAACCTTCTTCATCCAACACCCCCATGCCCTAATTCTCCTAGACATTTATTTTAAACATCATTTAAATTTTCCTCATAAAGATTATTGAAATACGAATCTATTCTACGTTCACTAATTACACTTGTTATTAACAAACAGGCCTATAATGTAATTGAGCCGATTCAAAGTTTTTTGAATCGGCTCTTGTGTGGTCTTCAAACCTTACAACGACTGAATTTATACGCAATCATAATGACGTTTACTCATGCACCGCTAGATGTGAAAGCCACTTTTGACAAGGCTAAACATCTCTTTCATTCAAATTCATAAGATATTGCAGACAGTGCATAAAGCGGCGCTGTTTCTGCTCGTAAAATTCGGGGTCCTAAAGACATAGTTTGGGCACCGGCTTGAAGCAGGGCATCTGCTTCTTTTCGTGCGATGCCGCCTTCTGGACCAAAGATAATTAGTATTGATTTCGACTTTTTGTCATACGCGTTTTTTAGCTTCTCCGCAAACCTTGTGCGTTTTTCTGCTTTTGCATCCTCTTCATCTGCTATAAAAACGACGTCGAAATTGGCCGTTTGTTTTACTAGCTGTTTAAAAGAGATTGGTTCATGAATTTCTGGGATATGTGTACGATGGGCTTGTTCAGCTGCTTCTTTTGCAATTTTTTGCAAGCGCTCTTGCTTTTTCGCACCTTTCTTCTGATCCCATTTAACGATGGAACGCTCCGCTTCAAACGGCAATAGGGCAAACATTCCAAGCTCTGTTGCCTTTTGTGTAATAAGCTCTAGTTTATCGCCCTTCGGCAAACCACATGCCACGGTTACATGAACAGGTAACTCTGGAGAAGGAATTGTCTGTCCTGTAGATTGGACAAGTACCTCATCTTCTTCAAAAGCTGTAATTGTACAAATATAGGCGGTATTTTGTGCAACAACAACGATTTTGTCGCCCTCTTTCATACGCATTACTCGTTCAATATGTCGTGCATCCTCTCCGCTAATACGTGCTTCCTCTATGGTCGTCTCAATAAAATAACGTTGCATGTTAGACACTCCTTTATAACAAGAAGAGAAAACGCCAAATCACAAGCACTCGGCTCACGATTTGGCGCTTCCTCAGTCAACTTATTGTGGACGTCGGGCAATGATAGCTACCCAATCTTCCATTAGTAATACTTCTTCGATCACAAAGCCTGAAGCTTCTAGTGCTGCTTTTACATCATCACGTTTTGCGCCGATAATGCCTGAAGTGACATATAATCCACCCGGTTTGACAATTGAAAATGCATCGTCAGTAAAGGACATAATAATTTCAGCTAAAATATTGGCTACAACGACATCAGCTGGTTCCTTTACTGTATCTAACAGGTTTCCATGAAAAACAGATACTGTATCATCAACTTTGTTTAACGTAACGTTTTCTTGTGCTGAACGTACAGCTACTTCATCTAAATCAAGCGCATGTACGCTCTTAGCTCCTAGTAAGGCTGCACCGATTGAAAGAACACCTGACCCCGTTCCAATATCGATAACCAAGTCTCCCTCTTTTACAGCCTTCTCAAGCCCTTGTAAGCACATAACAGTTGTTGGGTGTGTTCCTGTACCAAAGGCCATACCAGGATCTAATTCAATTATTAATTCATCTGTTGATACTGGTGTATATTCTTCCCATGTTGGTACAATTGTAAAGCGTTCAGAAATTTTTACAGGATGATAGTATTGCTTCCATGCTGTTGCCCAATCTTCCTCGTTTACTTCTACAATCGATACAACATTTTCACCAATATCGATGTTGAAATTCGTTAAATTTGTTATAGCCGCCTTAATTTCTTCGACTGTTTCATTTAAAAAACTAGACTCCGATAAGTAAGCCTTAACAATAACTCCATCTTTCGGAAAATCCGCTTCATTTAGCGCATATATTTCACCATACTGATCTTCACGTGGCTTAGCAAATTCAGCTGAATCCTCAATAACAACACCACTTGCTCCTGCTTCATGCAAAATATTCGAAATTGCTTCTACCGCTTCATTTTTTGTATGAATGGATAATTCTGACCACTTCACGTAGCTCTTCAGCTCCTCTAATTATTCACCTTGGAATTTTTTCTTAATTTTATCGAATAGTGAGCTTCCTTGCTCTTCAGGAATATCACCACTAATTTCCGCAAATTCACGTAGTATTTGTTTTTGTCTTTCTGTCAATTTTTCTGGCGTTACAACTTTTACTGTTACATATTGATTCCCTGTGCCATAGCCATGTACATTTTTGACACCTTTGTCTTTTAGACGGAATTGCGCACCAGACTGTGTACCCGCTGGAATACGTAATTTCACTTTCCCATGAACAGTCGGAACTTCAATTTCATCGCCAAGAGCTGCTTGTGGGAATGTCAGTTTCAGTTCGAAATAAATATCATCGCCATCACGTTCAAACTCTTTGTGTCCTTGAACGCGGAACATAATATATAAATCTCCTGCTGGTCCTCCATTTATACCTGGTTCACCTTGACCAGACACACGAATTTGCTGACCATCATCAACACCTGCTGGAATCGTTACTTTGATTTTCTTACGTTGTTGAACTTTTCCTTCGCCACGACATGTTGAACATTTTTCTTTAATGATTTTACCTGTACCCTGACATGTTGAACAAGCACGACGATTCATCATACGTCCGAATGGTGTATCCACTGCTTGATTTACTTGACCAGCACCTTTACATGTAGAACATGTTTCAGGATTAGTACCCGGTTTTGCCCCAGAACCGTGGCAAGTATCACATACTTCATCTTTAGGGATTTCGATTTCTGTTTCTTTTCCGAAAATCGCTTCCTCAAATTTAATATTCATACGATATTGTAAGTCATCACCTTTGCGTGGTGCATTCGGGTCTTGTCGACGACCGCCACCACCAAAGAACGAACTGAAAATATCCTCGAAGCCGCCAAAACCGCCGCCGCCTCCAAAGCCACCACCAAAGCCTGCATTTGGATCCTCGTGGCCAAATTGATCATAGCGCGCTTTTTTTTGATCGTCACTTAATACTTCATAAGCTTCAGCGATTTCTTTGAATTTTTCATCTGCACCTGGCTCTTTATTTAGATCAGGATGGTATTGCTTAGATAATTTACGGTATGCTTTTTTAATTTCATCTTTAGAAGCCGATTTCGTTAAACCAAGCACCTCGTAATAATCGCGTTTCTCCATGATTCACACTCCGCTCTTTTTGCATAAAATCTATTGTATCACGCAGTTAAAAAAACTGCCTCTATTTTATTATTAATTATTCATTAAAATTGTTGCACCACATGTTTTTTCACTTTTCTCGCAGATAACCTATGCAACTAGATGATTATATGTGCGTAGGATATAGCAAAAAATAAAGAGAAAAGCCAAAGCCGCAAGCGGTCTTTGGCTTTTTCACTTAACTGTGTTACTTACTATTATTTATCTTCTTTTACTTCTTCAAAGTCAGCGTCTACGATACCGTCGTCTTTTTTACCAGCGCCCGCATCTGTACCCGCTTCGCCACCTTGAGCTGCTTGAGCAGCTGCTGCAGCTTGTTCATATACTTTCATTACTAGCGGCTGTAATACGCCTTCTAATTTTTCTTTAGCAGATTTAATGCCTTCTAGTTCGCCAGCTTCAAGCGCTTTTTTCAGTTCATCACGAGCATCTTCAACAGATTTTTTCTCATCTTCTGTAATTTGTTCACCTAAGTCAGCAATTGTTTTGTCAACTTGGAACACTAATTGGTCTGCTTCGTTGCGAACATCTGCTTCTTCTTTACGTTTAGCATCTGCATCAGCATTTGCTTCAGCATCTTTTACCATGCGTTCAATATCTTCCTCTGATAAACCAGAATCAGATTGGATAACAATTGTTTGTTCTTTGTTTGTACCAAGGTCTTTCGCTTTAACAGATACGATACCATTTTTATCAATATCGAATGTTACTTCGATTTGTGGTACACCACGTGGTGCTGGTGGAATATCTGCTAATTGGAAGCGACCTAATGTTTTGTTGTCTGCTGCCATTGAACGTTCACCTTGTAATACGTGAATATCTACTGCTGGTTGGTTGTCAGCTGCAGTTGAGAATACTTGTGATTTAGATGTTGGGATCGTAGTGTTACGGTCAATTAATTTTGTGAATACGCCACCCATAGTTTCAATACCTAATGAAAGTGGAGTTACGTCTAGTAGAACTACGTCTTTTACATCACCAGTTAATACGCCACCTTGAACAGCAGCACCCATTGCTACTACTTCGTCAGGGTTTACGCCGCGGTGTGGTTCTTTAGCAGTTTCTTTACGTACAGCTTCTTGTACAGCTGGAATACGAGTAGAACCACCAACTAAGATTACTTGGTCAATTTCAGATGTTGATAGACCTGCATCAGATAATGCTTGACGTACTGGACCTACTGTACGGTTTACTAACGGTAATGTAATTTCGTCAAATTTAGCACGAGTTAAAGAAATTTCTAAGTGTAATGGACCCGCTTCACCAGCAGTGATGAATGGTAAAGAAATTTGAGTAGATGTTACACCTGATAAGTCTTTTTTCGCTTTTTCAGCTGCATCTTTTAGACGTTGCATAGCCATTTTATCTTTAGCAAGGTCAATGCCGTTTTCTTTTTTGAATTCTGCTACAAGGTACTCGATGATAGCATCGTCGAAATCGTCTCCACCTAGTTTGTTATCACCAGCTGTTGCTAATACTTCGAATACACCGTCACCTAATTCAAGAATAGATACGTCAAATGTACCACCACCAAGGTCAAATACTAATACTTTTTGATCTTGATCTTGTTTGTCTAAACCATAAGCAAGTGCAGCAGCTGTTGGTTCGTTGATAATACGCTCTACTTCTAGACCAGCGATTTTACCAGCATCTTTTGTAGCTTGACGTTGAGCGTCATTGAAGTATGCAGGAACTGTAATAACTGCTTTTGTTACTTTTTCACCTAAGTAGTCTTCAGCATAACCTTTTAAGTATTGTAGAATCATTGCAGATACTTCTTGTGGCGTATATTCTTTATCTTCCACTTTAACTTTTTCAGATGTACCCATTTTAGATTTAATAGAAATAATTGTGTTAGGATTTGTTACTGATTGACGTTTTGCTACTTCACCAACTTGACGTTCGCCATTTTTAAACGCAACAACAGATGGTGTTGTACGGTTTCCTTCTGGATTTGGAATTACTTTTGGTTCTCCACCTTCAAGTACAGAAACACAAGAGTTTGTTGTTCCTAAGTCAATACCAATAATTTTGCTCATTAAAATTTCCTCCTATTTAAACGCAAAGATGCGTTTTCTACTAAATGTAATTGACTAAATAGTGCTATGACTATTCGTTTACTGATACCATTGTTGGGCGTAATACACGATCCTTTAACATATAGCCTTTTTGAAGCTCGCGTACGACAACACCCGTTTCTTTTTCACTATCTTGCTCTTGCATGACAGCTTGGTGAACATTTGGATCAAACTGCTCACCTTCTGCTTTAATAATTTGTAAGCCTTCCTTCTCAGTCGCTTCTAGTAGGGAGCGGTACACCATTTCGATACCTTTTACGATAGAAGCAGTTTCTTCTGAAGTCGCTTCAACTTGTAAAGCACGCTCAAAATTATCGATTACTGGCAGTAAATCTGAGAGTAAGCTCTGCGCACGGTACTTTTCAGCAGCCTCACGATCAAGTTGATTGCGACGGCGTATATTATCGAAGTCAGCTCGTAAGCGTAGATGACGATTTTCCTCGTCGGCTAGCTTTGCTTGTAACTCAGCTAGCTTTGCTTCGTACTGTTCTTCGATTGTTAATTCAGCTTGTTGTTCTTCTTTAACTTCTGTTGCTTCTACTTCTACTGCATTTTCAGCTTGTACATCCTTTTCTTCTTGTACAAGGTCTTTGTTTTCAGTTGTTTCCGTCACTTAAATCCTCCTCATTATCAATCACTACGATTCTTCGTAAAGGCTTGTGTTAAATCCATCCGTATTACGTCTAGTAAAGCAACAACACGTTTATAATCCATACGTGTAGGGCCAATAATTGCTATAGCTCCTTGTTGATCTTCACCAATAGAATAAGTGGTCGTAATGACACTACAGTTTTCCATTTCTAACTGTTTATTTTCTGAGCCTATACGAATTTGAATGCCCGATTCATTAGGATGGAAGAGCGACTGAACTTGGCTAGTCGTTTCCATTAAGTCCAAAATCATACGGACTTTATTTAAATCGTGGAATTCCGGTTGGTTGAACATATTTGTTTTACCACCATAGAAAATTTTACTTTCTGAATTATGCATCGTCGCTGTAACGAGAGCGTGAATAAAATCATCCGCTGATCGAACATGCTGCTGTAATACTGCTAGCACTTCAGCTTCGAGTTTTTTATGAATATCCTCTAATGAAACACCAACTAGGCGTTCATTTAAGATATTAACCATTTTCTCTAAATCAGAAGCGGTAAAATTAGGAGGTAAACTAAACATCCTATTTTCAACATGTCCGTTATTCGTTACGATTATCGCAACTGCTGTATCGCTAGAGAGTGGCACAATTGAAAATCGTTTAACACGATGTCTTTGAACATCAGGTCCTAAAAGAATCGATGTATACGATGTCAGCTCTGATAATATATTGGCTGACTTTCGAATTATATGCTCTACTTCTACTAAACGATCGTTGAAAATTGATTGAATTTGCTGAATGTCCCTTGAATTAATGCCCTGTGGGTTCAACAAATGATCCACATAAAATCTATAACCCTTTTCCGAAGGCACTCGACCAGAGGAAGTGTGCGTTTTTTCTAAGAAGCCTAATTCCTCTAAATCCGCCATTTCATTTCGAATTGTGGCTGGACTAAATGTAATCTCTTGCTTTTTGGAGATTTGGCGAGAACCTACCGGCTGTGCAAACATAATGAAGTCGTCTACAATGGCTTGCAATATTTGTAATTGCCGATTTGTTAGCATGATTATCACCTCTGTTAGCACTCAGCTAAGAGGAGTGCTAATACTATTAATAAGTTATCAAATCCCACATTTTATGTCAACGATATCGCTCAATCTTCTAGTAAAAATTGTTGAAATACTTCATTACCTACAAAACGACCTTTTCGGGTAAGACGAATTCCATTAGTATCATATTCCAAAAGATCTTCTGAAACTAGTTTTTCGATGACATGTCGGTAACGTACATGTATCGATTCTTTAAATTTCTCTTCATATATAGTGTGTGTAATTCCTTCTGTTTTACGCAGACCTAAAAACATTTGCTCTTCTCGTTTTTCATTCTCTGTTACAACATGTTCATATACAATTGGTAGTACCCCTGCATTCACGGTATCCATATACTTTTTCAACGGTCCGTGATTTGAATAACGCACACCTGCTAGATATCCATGAGCCCCGGCACCAAAGCCTGCGTATTCATCGTTTTCCCAGTATATTTTATTATGTTTAGAACTGAAACCAGATTGTGCAAAGTTGCTAATTTCGTATTGTTGAAGTCCATGTGCCTCCATCTGGTCCATCAGCACATCATACATATCTGCTTCAAGATCTTCAGTTGGTAAATGTAGCTTACCTTTTGTGTATTGATTATAAAAAATAGTTTTTGGCTCCACGATTAGTGAATACGCTGAAAAATGTGGTAAATCAAGCGCAAACGCTTTTTCTAAGGAGTCCTTCCATTGTGCCATCGTCTGCCCCGGTAAACCATACATTAAATCTAGACTTATATTTCTGAAACCTACCTTTTTCGCCATAGAAATTGTTTCATAAACGTGATCGTTACTATGTGTACGACCAATTTTCTTTAACAACTCTTGATTAAAGGATTGCACACCCATACTTAAGCGATTTACACCACCATCAAACAATGCCCGCATTTTCGCTTCTGACAGCTCGTCTGGATTAGCCTCTGATGTAAATTCTGTCACACTGCTCATCGGAATATACGTACGAATAAGCTCAAGAAGCTTCTCTAATTGTTGAGGTGATAAAGCTGTTGGTGTACCACCGCCAAGAAATATCGTTTCAATTTGTTTAAAACTCTCGGGATATTTTTTTGTAGCAAGCTCCATCTCCTTGCCAAGCACTTCTATATATTCATCAACTGGTTGATTTTTGAAATAAAATTTATTGAAGTCGCAATAGTTGCAAATTTGATGACAAAAAGGAATATGAATGTAAACACCTCGTGCCATAGCTATCCCTTCTTTCTCATTAGTCTTTTTCCATTTCCTCATTATAAACAATCGAGGCAGGGAACGCCATGAATCCAACTAGTAAAAATAACTACCAGGTGTGTTACTTAGCCATTTTTATCCACATCAATTAATTAGAAGGCTCTGATTTCCGCTACAGTCTACTCACTTTGTCGCTGACGCTTCGCTGTCGCGCAGAGCAAGGCTTCCTGCAGGAGAGCGTCGAGCCACTTGCTGCGCGACATCTACAAGAATGTCTTTTACTGCAAAGCGAAGAGGATGATTATGATCTACAACAGTTTATTCAAAAAGGGTCATTTCTGCTAGCTGAACGTAAATTTCCTGAGTTGATGAAATCTCTTAAACTTTCTAAGGAACGGTTATTAGCACTAATTAATCAGCTTCAGCACTAACACTACTGCCTTGCACTTTGAACTCGGTAGATGACATCGAAAATGTTACACCAGATATTGTCGTTGTTATCAAAGATGGCGCATTACAGCATTGTAGCTGAAATATTTCAGCCGCTGATTAACAATTCATTATTTCTCGTCAAACTCTGCAATATCATATGAAGAAACTAGCCATTCGAAAAGAAGAGTTTATATAATTCAATTCATTTCACACAAAAAAATCAAAACCACAATACGCGGTTTTGATTTTTTTGTGTACTTAATAACATACAATTCCTATACAAACACCAACTAACACAAGCACATAAGGTTGAATTTTCCAACGTATCAAGCACCATAAAAAAACAACCGCAATCACTATGTCTAGTCCATTTTGAATTGTCTGCGTAACAATAGGATGGATAAAAGCAGCAGCTAAAATCCCAACTACCGCAGCATTTGCTCCAGCCACCACTCCTCTTAATCCTGCGATACGGTTAAGAGCAATCCAAAAAGGCATCGCCCCAACTATCAGTAAAAAGGCCGGTAAAAAAATGGCTACAGTAGCTATGATGGCTCCTGGTACTCCGGCAATAACCAGACCTATATAGGAGGCAAACGTAAATAATGGACCAGGGACCGCCTGTGTCATTCCGTAGCCTGCTAAAAAATCTGAAGAACTCATTAATCCACTTTGGACAAACTGTGCCTCAAGTAAAGGCAACACCACATGACCTCCACCAAAGACTAATGCACCTGATAGATAAAACTTTTCAATTATCGTAAACCATTCATTTTGAATAAATGGGCTTGCGACTGGTAAACCAATAAGTAATAGAACAAACAGCACTAAAAAACATACACCGGTCATTTTTGAAATCGGCACAATCGTTTCTTTTAAGTCCTCTCTTTCATCGGTCTTCTTAAAAAATTGATAACCTATGACCGAAGCAACGATAATAGCAGTTACCTGTGCAAGTGGATGAATCCATAGAAGCACTACTACAAGTGCTAATAAAGCAATTATAAAATGGCGAATACTAGGGATTAATTTTTTTGACATATCAAAAATAGCTTGTGCAACAATCGCAACCGCCACTAATTTTAAGCCATGAACCCAGCCCATCTCCATCTCAGTTTGTGTAGAAAAATAGGCAAATGCCATAAGCAGCAAAACTGATGGTAATGTAAAACCAAGAAATGACACAATACTTCCAAACAATCCGCCTCTTAATAAGCCAATACCCATCCCTACCTGGCTCGATGCTGGTCCCGGCAAAAATTGACTGAGTGCTACAAGCTGACTGTAGTCATTGTCAGATAACCATTTACGCTTTTGAACATATTCATTTTGAAAATACCCTAAATGTGCAGTGGGACCCCCAAAGGAAGTACAACCTAATTTAAGCGAAACTAAAAAAATTTCCCATAACCTTCGCAATATCTTCAACCACTTTCCATATCATTTATATTCATATTACGTGGGCTAACCATCCTTTGGGATTAAGATATTGTAAAGTTTTTTAATTAATTTCGCATTGGCGTAATTGTAGCTGACGCTTCACTTTCGCTACAGAAAACATTTGTTGCTGTCGCTTCGCTTTCGCTACAACAAACAATGCGTCTGGATTTTGAATTGTACGAGCTCTACTCCAAATCCATTCGCCTCCCTCTAAAAAGGAACCACACCTACATTCATTTCATCACCTTAAGAAATGGGAATCTTCTATCGCTGACGCTGAATGTAGTTAAAATCACGGTAAAATATAGTTATTTTTCTTCAATTTCAACTGCTGAACCAAGCTCACTTCCATCTGCAGCAAGAGAAATTAGCCTATAGTACTCCTCCGTTAAATATACTGTATCGAGGCGAACACCCCACTTCGTATAATCTACATTTAAAGGATAAGCAGAATTAAAGTGCCAAGATTCCCCTGATGCTGATTGGATTTTTAAATGTATCGCTTCATTTAAAAGGCTATTCTCGGATTGAAAGTAAATCGTTGTTGAAATTGGTGTAGAAACAACCTTTTCTATCGTTATCTCCTGACCATCTAACAGCTTTACTTTTTTCTCAACAGAGAAGACCTTTCTATCTTCTTGTAATTGCTTTTGTGAAGCTTCCACTTGAAATTCCCACGGCTCGTCAATCTTTTTTTCTCCGTTCCAGTCGTTATAGCGAATATCTAAATTTAATATTTTATCCTTTGGTAATTCGCTTAATTTCACACTACTATAGATTGTAAAAGTTTTATCGGATTGCGCGATGGACTGTCCTCCATTTCTAACTGTTAATTCTTGACCATTCACAAAAACCTGTGGAACGAAAAAAAGTTGATCATCGAAATTTAAGTCCTTTACTGGTTTATAGGTAGCATTCAATAGTATCTGATTATCGTCAATTATTATTTCATTTAACGTTAAACGTCCGAGGCTATTTTCAGTAGTTTTACCAACAACTGTTTTGTAGGCTTCAAAATTCAAATCCTTATTAAACAAAAAATAAAAAACAAGCATACAAGTAGCTACCAATAAAAGCAATACTACAATAAACCATGCTTTGCGTCCTCGATTTACCTTAGGCTGAACCTCGACTATCAAATCATTGGACATCATGTACACCTCATTTAAGAAAGAATGTCTACACAAATGCTTTTTATCTATTGTAGTTTTTAGATGAACATTATATAACCTCTAACGAAACAAGGAGTGACTGATTTCACTATGTATCTAATAGGCTGGGACATAACTGATCAAAACCTAAAAAAGCATGAGAAATCAATTTTAGAAACGTTGATTTCTCGCGCTTTTCTGAGGTAAATTTTTTTAATTTTACTTTAAAAATATACTTATGTCCCAGCCTCTTCATGTTGTTGAAAAACTTGAAGAAAAAAAGGTCAAGGAAATCTTTGTGATAGTTGCAGCACTTTAAATGAGTGTGATTCTGTTTCATGCCTCGCGTTCGTGTGAGCAAGCGTCAAACCGCTTTCTTCGCTTACATTGTTGCTGTCGCTACGCTAGCACTACGCTTTCGCACAGTCAAAACCATTTGTTGCTGTCGCTACGTTAACACTACGCTTTCGCTCAGTCAAAACCATTTGTTGCTGTCGCTACGTTAACACTACGCTTTCGCTCAGTCAAAACCATTTGTTGCTGTCGCTACGTTAACACTACGCTTTCGCTCAGTCAAAACCATTTGTTGCTGTCGCTACGTTAGCACTACGCTTTCGCTCAGTCAAAACCGCCCAGCCGGAACGGAAATCAACCAGTCGTTTTGCCAAAGAGCCACGCTTTGTATGACACCTTAATAATTCCCTTCACAAAATAACACTATGAAAGGAATAATATATCCCTTACTCTTGATGACGAATCTTTTTGGCCTCTTTCATTAAATAATCTACAAATAACTCATCTTTAACTAACCATGCTTGATAATTTCTTTTTAAAAACCATTCCGCTTCATAAAAGCTTGTGAAGATTTGATCTAATGGAAGTTTGTTTTTTTCAATTACCCAATCAAAATCACTTATTGAATATAGGAGGAAAACTTCTTCCTTAAGGTTTTTATACAATGTCCCAAAAGAAGAAAACCTTAAATTATAGCGATTTCGCTTCGCATCCTCTGGGATTGGTTCTATATGAAATGTTTGTGCCACATACTGCTCATAAGCTTCATCTGTTAAAGAGCAACCAGCCGCTTTTTGATGACCGCCCCCTCCAAATTCTCCTGCAATTGCCGAAACATCTATGTGATCATGAATCGTACGAAAGGAAATTTTTTTGCCCCCCATATTTAATATAGCTATATAATCAAGGTGTACATTTTCTTTTCCTAATTCATTACCAAGCTCTGAATGATAAGATTCTGCATAAACCACACCTGTAAAATAATCTCCAATTGCTGTTTGCACTAGCTCCCTTTTTTTCCGTCGGATATAACGTTCTATTTTCTCTTCTTCCATGTTTAAAATTTTCTTTTCAAATTCATCAAAATCAAAATGCCCGCTTGTTTTTAAACGTTCAAGCATCTTTTCTTCAAATTCCTCGATCGACACCAAAAAAAAGAGAGTATTTAGACGATGGGCTTGGTGATTTTCATTCTTTTCCCATTCCCATGTATCGTATTGTCTAACTAACTCTACAAATTCTGTGATGGAATTCGTTTTCTCTAATAATCCATGTGTAACTAGATACTGATAAAATAAGGATGTTGCCGATGTTAAATATCCATTTTCATCCTCTACCAACACTTTACCCCATTCATATTCGTTCAAATGATGAGCTGTTTTATGGTGATCAAGCAGTTGAACTTTGCTAGTAGCGATATAATACTCATTCAATCTCTTTTCATTTTTCTCGTTTGGAGATAAATCGGTAATAAATAAAAAAGTATCTTGCTTGGTATTGTCTAAAAAATACTCAATCTCATGGTCAAGCGACGCAATCGAATTGTATCTTACTTTTACTTGGTCATGAAAGGCAAGCTTGGCTAAAATTCCGCAACCTACTCCATCTAAATCATTATGTGATAGCAATTTATACATTTTTTCACCTCAAAATTAGTATGGTTTATCATTGAAAAAATTATTGGTATGCGGAACAAGAAAAATCAAGTGAGTTCGGAGAATGCTACCACAATATTTCGAATAAAGCGAACAAAGAAATTAACAAAAGTAATTCTCCCTCAAATAGTCATAAAGTATTATAACATTCACTTTTTCAAAAACTAAAAGTTATTCTTTGAATAGTATTTACTATTAAGCAATCTATTTCTTCACACTATTTAGCAAGCACTAATTTCTGCAATGATTTTCTCGAAAACATCATAAAAACCCTCTACAATACAGCCTTTCCAAAAACACCCTATTGCCAAACCACCCTCACAAAAAGTAATTAGATTATTTTAAAATGTCAAAAAAGAAAATATAAATTCATTTTCTGTTATAATATGTTATTATAATTTTAGTAAAACGACCTATTTTTTTGAAATAAAAAATAGAGGAAATATGAACTATAAAGGATGATAAACATGAAAAAAATCCAACAATTATTCCAAAGTGAAGACGGAAATATCGAACAAAGAGAGAATTTATTATCTCTATTAGAGAAAATTGTTTCCTCTTTAGATGAGTTAAAGGACCCAAAATCAACAACTCTTGGACCGATGAAAGAGCGTTCTGACAATTTTTACAAAGAGCTAATGCAAGATAATCAAGTACCAACTTCAGGTGTAGGACTTGATCAGGTTGTGGATGGATTAACACAATTGATGCAAGGACATCCTTACCATACACGCAACTTTGTAACAAATGTTTTACCAATGGCCAGCATTCCTGGCATATTAGGTCAATTTACAAGTGCCTTACTTAATGGTAACAATCTATGGGATGTATACGGACCAGCTGCCGCAGAATGTGAGGTAAAGGTGGTCGCAATGATGTCGAAGTTAGTTGGCTACGACTATACACAAAGCTTCGGTTACACAACTTGGGGTGGACAAGGGGCTGTTTTCAGTGGGCTACGTCTTGCAATCGCTAAACAATTCCCTAACGCAAAGGAAGATGGCGTACCAAATAATTTATATTGCTTCGCTTCAGAAAATGCGCATTACAGCTTATTAAAATCAATTGAAGCAGTCGGCATCGGTAGCAAGCATTTAATTCGTGTAAAAGCTGGACAAGATCATTCAATGGATATCGAAGACTTACGTTTGCGTATGACTGAGGTTATCGAAAACGGTGGCATTCCAGTGTATGTAGTTGCTACAACAGGCGCTACAGATCAATTTGCTATTGATGATGTACAAGCAATCAAAAATGTTACAACTGAGCTAGAACAAAAACATTCCTTAAAACCTATACATATTCACGCTGATTCAGCTTTAGGTGGTTTTTACGCATTCTTCAACGATTATGACTTTAAGGCAAATCCACTTCAGTTTGAGGCTGATGTTTTACAAGGTTTAGAACAAATTAAAGAACGTATGCAATATTTACCTATTGCAGATAGCCTTTGCTTCGACTTCCAAAAGCTTGGTCAAACACCGTATTTAACAAGCTTATTCTTAATAAAAGAAGGAAAACATTTGCAGCTATTAGATATTGAGGACTTCGACACACCTTATGTAGGAAATCGAGGCTATGGTTCTTACCATACAGGCTATACATTAGAGTGCTCTCGTATGGGTAGTTCAATTGCTATTTATGCTGCATTACAGGCGTTTGGTAAAGAAGGCTACCAACAAATATTAGCGAATTATGTGCGTGTAAATTTAGCGTTCCGTGCGCAGTTAGCTGAGAAAACGCCTATGTTACAACTAGTAAATGAGTCTAATATTGGACCAGTCACAGCCTTCCGTTTATATCCAGAAGGTTTGAATTGGAAATCTGAACAGTCAGGTAGCTATACACAAGATCAGATTGAATATATTAATGGCCTAAATGCTTCTTTATTTGAAATTATAGGTGAAGGTCGTGACGAAGTATTTTTCGGCGATACAACACGGGTTTGCACTGTCATCACTAGTGATACAAAACAACAAATGCCAGTCGCTGCTGCAAAATTCTTTTCTATTTCTCCTTATACTGAGACGGAGCATATTGGTGACATGATTCATTTCTTACAACAAAAGTTGAAAGTTTTGGAGGATGCTAAAGTTGAATATAGTCTCTAAGCTAAAGAGTTCTTTACTCTATAAATATATTGCCAGCTTTACTATTCCAATTACGATTATTTCATTATTATTTAGCGTCGTATTATTTATTGTGTGTAATCAAATTATCAATAATTATGTTATTAAACAATTTGAGTCGTCTTTAAATGTTGTATCTAAAACTATTTTTGAAGATATCGACAAAAACGATGTCAAAGCTGCAGATAACGGCGATAAGGATAAATATGAAGAACTATTAAATCAATTAAATGAAACACTTAAAAATTTTGATATCGAAAACGCCTACGTCCTTTCACGTGCAAATGGCAAGGAACATATAGTTGCATTAAGCAATAAAAATAATCATCAAGAGGCCTATACTTTTAGTAAAGAAATGCGTGAAGCGTTAGATTCTGGAACTGTTAAATCTAGTGAGATTTATGAAGATGAATACGGAACCCATAAATCGATTTTTATACCATTTGAAGATACCGATATTCTTTTTGGTTTAGATATGGACGCTTCTTTCATTTCTAAACTTGAAACAAATCTTATTTGGAACTGTATCATTATGACCGTGATTTTTGTGATATTTGGTATTATTGTGGCTTACTTCATTAGTAAAGGTATTATAAAACCAATTAAAAATATGACTGGTTATGTTGGTAAAGTAGCAAAAGGAGACTTAGCTGTTGAACCACTTCATATAAAGGGTTCTCATGAAATTGCCCAGCTCTCTGAAGGCATTGAAAATATGACCGCAGACTTACGTTCGCTTATTCAGCAAATTGCTGAAAATGCTGAGCAAGTAGCCGCTATGTCTGAAGAGTTAACGGCAAGCTCTGAGCAAACAAGTGCATCTATTCAACAAATTACCTCTTCTATGCAAGAAGTTGCTGCGGGATCAGAAAAACAAACTTCCTCTATTGAAGAAGTAGAAAATCATATTATAACAATCTCCACAAAGATGTCAGAAGTTGTATCGAGCGTTAATGATGTCACTGCTAAAGCATTTAGTGCATCCTCTATTTCAGAAAAAGGCAATACAACGATTCAAAGTGCTACAGAAAAAATGACGGTCACATCTAATGCTATTCAAGAGTCTACAAAGGTTGTGGAACGTTTAAGCACATACTCAAATGAGATTGGAGACATTGTAACCTTAATTAATGAAATTACGGATCAAACAAATTTACTCGCTTTAAATGCATCTATTGAAGCAGCACGTGCTGGTGAGCATGGTAAAGGCTTCGCGGTTGTAGCTGAAGAAGTTCGTAAACTCGCAGACCAATCGTTAGCAGCGACAAATAGTATTCGAACACGTATTGAAACGATTAAGGAAGAGTCTGCCCAAGCTGTTAAATCCATGGCAATTAGTAGTAATAACCTTGCAGAAAGCTCTAACGCCTTTAATGCATCAGGTGAAGCCTTTGGAGAAATCTATTCGCATATTACTGCACTAACTCAAGAAATGGATCATGTTAATAATATCATTACAAATATTAATGACGGGGTTAGCAGCATTGCAATTTCTGTAGAGGATGTAGGTGTAGTAGCCGTTCAAGCATCTGGAAACATTCAGAATGTAGCAGCTGCTTCTGAGGAACAATCTGCAAGTATTGAAGAGATTACTGCGTCTTCAAATAATTTAGCTGAGATGGCACAGCAACTTCGTAATATCACACAAAAATTTCAGTTATAAGAAAAACTAAGCAATAGTATTCTTCTTTCTGATAACAAAAATCCGCTATACTTTTTGTGGGTAAGTTTCTCCCAACAGAAGTCTATGCGGATTTTTGTTATGATTTTTCATGCGTGTTGATTAACCATTTTTATCAACACTAATTAATTTGAAGTCTCTAATATACACTACTGGTGAGCGTCAAGTAGCCCCACGCTACAATCAGTTTAGCAACAAAAAAATCCTTTTATCGCTCAATAATAAACCTATTTTGCCCTCTTGTTCATCCATACAATCGTTTCTTCTAGCCCTACTCTATATGCAGTATGTGGTAAAGTGCCTATTTCCTTTTCGTATTTTTCCCCACTTAATATGACCGGTTTTTCTGTTAAATACAATATCTCAACTACTTCTTTCATAGAAGGAGAAAAAACTCCGATAAAACGTATCATCCCTTTAGAGATTGTACGAATACCTTTTTTATAACCAGTAATTTCACGTAATATTTTTATCAGTTCATCCCCTGTTATCGGATGAATAGCTGGAACATTCCAATTCTGATTATATGCAGCATCTCGAGAAGCAAGCTCAACCATAGCCTTTGCACCATCAACTGTATAAAGGAACTCCCTTTTCACCTGCATATTTCCTACAAAATTAGCTTTTTTACCTTGTGCAACGTTTTTTAGCGTTTCATAGAGTATTGTATTCTCTGCATTTGGCCCATATAAATCAGGCAAATGAACGATTAACGAGGGTACATTACTTTCCTTCAATTTGTTTTCCATTGCTAAACGAATTTTCCCCTTCTTTGTTTGCGGTTCTTTTCTCCCCTCCTCTGTAATTCGATTTGTGGACTGTCTTCCATATGCATAAATATTATCTACAAGCGCAATCTTTGCTCCTTGCTTTTCGGCTATTTTAATGACCATATCTAAGCACCGGTTATGCTTCTTTTCCCAATCCTGATATGGAAAACTAATAGCATGAAAAATAACATCCACATCATTTGAAGCCTTCATCATTTCCTGTTCATTAAATGCATCGCCAGAAATGATTTCGACATTTTTGTCATGCTGAAAAAGTGCAACTAATTTTTCTTTATTTCTAGCAAAGGCCTTTACCTTTATATTGCGGCTTACTAATTCATTAACTAAAGCATAACCCATCCCACCAGACGCCCCAATAACTAATGCAGTTTTCAAAAAAAATACCTCCTTTATTAACCACTGGTCAAATCGCTGTAAAAAGTAAGTTCTAGATTATTGAAACCTAGAACTACATTTCCTTATGTTAAAGCGTTAAAAAGAAATTTTGCATGTACATCTGCTGCCTCTTTCGCTTCCTCATAATTTTTTACATAATGACGATAATGTGCAACAAAACCATGTAGAGCAATAAATGTAGAATGTATATCTGAAATCAACAGTTCAGTCTTTGATAAGGACTGTACAGATTGTGCAAATTTTTCATAACTAAAATTTGCTGCCTCTTGTGAAAGCCCATCCATTTCACTGTCCCTTATTATAAACATTAATTCATATTGGCTTTGATTATTTAAACCAAATGCCATAAAGCCTACAAAAATATTCAGCAGTTTAGCATTATTATCTTCAGGACCATTCACAGTTTCATCTAAAGTATTATTTAATTCAGAAAAATAATCACCTAAAATTGAGTAAAAAATTTCTGCTTTATTTTTAAAATGATAGTAAATAGCCCCATGACTGCAACCAAGCTCTTTAGCTATACTGCGCATCGATACTTGATGAAAATCCTTCGCTATAAATTGCTTATGTGCCTCATTTACAATCATTTCTTTCGTCAAATCTTTTGTTGACTGTTTACGTGGTGACATAATGTCCTCCTTGTTTGACCAGTGGTTAATTAATAGTATATGGATAATATTCACATTTAGCAATAGCTACTAAAAGGAAATCTTGCTTCTTGGACCAAAAGGATCTATAACCAAATCTGCGAATCAGTTGCAGTTATTCTATGCTGGTGTACTTAGATAGTAAGGTAAACAGATGATTGTTAACCAAAACAATCGGATCACCTACATGGAAGGCGATCCGATTTTAACTATAATTATGAAATTAAACTCTTCACAACTTTTGAGATCATAGCACCTTCTGCTTGACCAGTTAATAGAGGTTTTGCAATTTTCATCGCATCCCCCATATTCATCCCTTTTACAACGCCAGCTGCCACAAGTTTTTCTACAATTTCTTCTTCAGTTAATTGCTTCGGTAAAAATGATTTTAATAGGACTAATTTCGCTTCCTCTTTTTCAATTAAGTCAGCTCGCCCTGCATTTTGAGCACCCTCTAATGCCTGATTTGTTTGCTTAACCTCACGATTAACGATAGCAATTTCCTCTTCAGTCGATAAAGCTTCTCCCTTTTCCTTCTCAGCTAAATCTAGGGCAGATTTCAAAAGCGATAGTACGCCTTTTGCTAATACGTCCTTTTCTTTCATTGCCTTTTTTAATTGTTCAAATACCTCTGTTTTTAACAATATGTTCACTCCTTCTAGCCATTTATTTCATATAAGATTATATCATAAAAAAATACCGTAACCTTAGGGGATACGGTAAGTTAAGATCGATTATTTTGCTTTTTGAAGAACAGACACTTCAGCTTTTGTCTCTAATAGATCAAGTGATACAATTCCAACTTTTGAATCAAAAACATCAATTTTTTTACTTAAATTTTGTTCAACCTTATCTAATCTTGTTCCCACTGCATCGATTTGTTGCTGAAGATCTAATTTCATGTCTTGCATTTGCTTAGAAAGCTCCAAAATTGCTTGAAGGATAGTATGTTGATTCACTTCTTGTTCCATGATCGTCTTCCTCCACTCTTTTTTATAATTCATTATCTATTAAATTCACGACATTAATCACATTGACACAACAAAAAAGTAGAGTTACATATAAGTAACTCTACCTGTCATTCTATCTATGATTTATCTCAAAGTCAAAGTATTAATAGATGGGATTTGTTAAGTATTCATCCGTTAATTTTACTTCATATAATCGCATGGCTGCTAGATCTCCTTTATATGTAAAGACGCCTTGCTTAATTAAAGTGCGCAAACGATATTCAATCCAACTACTGCCACGATATTGTTCCATATGTCCCAATACTTCCCCAATTAATCTTGCTGCCTTTCTATACATAACTTCCCCATCCTCCTCATGCAAACGTTTAGCACATGTAATTATGAAAGCATCATCCCGATCTTCATTTATATTGTGCCAAAGTTCATGATGCTCCCACGAACGGATTATATTGTAATCATCAACAAGCATTCCTAAGCCTTCCTCATATAATGCTTGTTGTTTTGCTTTATTTAAAGGGCGTAACTCGTAATGTTCATAAAATAGGAGTAAATCCTCTGATTTTATTTCTCCTGAAGACATCGGATAATTTTCTTCGGCTAATTGCGGAAACGTATAAGTTTCATGAAATGCTTGAAAAGTATCTAGTACAAATACACGATTTAGCTTATTTTTTAACAATGCCAAAACTAGACGGAGCCCTGTTTGCTCATGAGCATTTTGGCATGTCCAAATCATTATATCCTGATGAGGAGGGATATTCTTTATTTTTTCAAAAGCATCTATTATATCTTGTTGATAAACTTTTAGCTCATCATTATCTATACTATATCGCTCTTGTAACCACATTACACGTGCCTTAATTCCAGACTCTTTATGTAAATCATTTACTGGACCAACAGAAAAATCACTTGGCAAAATAATAATATCTTCAGTAATTTCATAGTCCGTCTCTCTGAATGCGGCTCTCAAGCTTCCACCAGTAGAATGACCAAATACAATATGTACAGTTTGTGCATTTTTGAATTTGGTGTGATCTTCTGCTTGCTTTAAAATAAATTGCTGCATATCTTCAGTTGATTGTTTATTAATTAAGGAAAAGAAAAGCATGGATTTTGCATCTGCTTCACTTAATTTGTGTATCGCATCTTTCAATTTCTTAATATTTTCCACAATCTTCACTCCCTCATGAAACATTATTACCCTTGCTAATACTAAGATTATCATAACTAAATAAATTAAGCTTTACTAATTGTCGTACCAAGGAAGCTGCAATAGCAATAACTACTGAATATTAATCTTTTGCATTTACCCAATAGACAAAACCAATAACAGCTCCCCCAATGATATTACCTAGCGTTACGGGTACTAAATTTGAAATGGCACCTGCAAACGATACGAGTTCACCATGAGGTATTAAGAGAGCAAGGCTAAACAATGTCATATTTGCTATACTATGCTCAAATCCAATTGTAACAAACGGGAAAATACAGCAAAAAATCATCACTAATTTTGCGGTTTCTGTTTTTAATTTATAGGTACACCATACTGCCAAACATACTAGTAAATTACATAAAATACCTCGACATAAAAGTGCAACAAAGCCAGCGTTCATCTTAGCTGTAGCCAGTTTTTCAATGTAAGCTGCTGTGTCTCCTACTACTTGCCCCGCGTTATAAAATAATAAGGCTCCTAAAAGAGCACCAAAGAAATTCCCTATGTAACTAAACGACCAAATTCCTAACATTTCTAATGGGGATGATTTTTTTGATAGTGTACTAACCGTTAAAACTAAATTATCACCAGTAAATAAATTTGCACCAGCCATCATGACCATACTAAGTGCCACACCGAATGCTAATCCTTGTATGATCTTCATACTCGGTACCCCAGCAGGATCTAATAAGCCGCCAATAGTAACGATGAGCATAATACCAAAACCAACAAAAAGTCCTCCAAAAATCGCCTGCAGGAAATAATTGACAGGTCTTTGCTTCATCATTCTAATTTTTGTTCCAGCTGTTGTACAAACAGCAGAAATTGTTTCTTTCATACTTTCATCTCCTAAAAAACATCAAACTAATTTAATAACTCGTTTTTAACGCTGATCATAAGTGGTCACCCCATTTCCACTCTAATCAACTTATAAGGCTCTTCACCATAACGTGTGGTTGATTTCCGTTCGGCTGGGCGCTTTCCTAGGGGCGTCCGATGAGCCGCTTGGGCCTACACGATGTAGGTCACGAAGGCGTTATCACAGGACGTGATGTTTTTAGCCTTCGTTCCTCTGTATGCTCGCTCCAGGGTCTCATCTGTGACGCTAATCCCTAAGGAGTCGCCCAGCCGTAACGAAGATTAACCTATATACATGGCATACGTTTTAACAAATGTCATCCACAACTTTTTGTGATGAGCCACTTATAAACAAGAGTTACATTTTATCAAATTTCATCCAAAAATTTAGGTTTTAAGCAAATTTAAAGTAAATTGCATCAAATAAGCATATATTCATGTATTTAAAAAGTGAAGAGTGACAAAAGTTGTAAGGTTTATGGAACGGAGGTTGTACCTTTTTTCAGATGTTCCAGAAATGGTAGCTGACTTGATAATGAAGCCAACCCAAACTATTCATCAGCTAATAACTTGGTCAAAAGAAGCACTTGAGATCGAATGAATACCCAAAGCTAAAAAAACGAAGGGTAGAATAGACTCCCCTTCGTTTCTCTATAGGCTATCAATAGCTTGTCACCCGTTGAAAGAAGTTAAAAAAACCTTCCCTTTAGTTGTTTTAGACGATTCAACTGCCGCTATTGCCTTTTTAATGTCTAACAAATCATAATGAGAATCAACCACCATCATTTTTAACGTACCACTATTAACGAGATTGATTAACTGATGAAATGTATCTTGCCATCTTTCTATCGAGACTTGTTTATTCCAATGACGTAAATGGAACATACTTGCCTTGACATTTGCCTCTTTAACAATACTTTGCCAATTCACTTGTACACCTGATAAAAGACCAATTGCTAAAAAATTGCCTCCAGGTTTCAAACAGAAAGCAAGATCATTGCCTGCTGCCCCACCAATAGAATCAACAGCAGCATCAGCACCTCTTCCATTCGTTAGTTCCATTACTTTCTCATAGAGCGGTTCAATAGAGGTATCTATTACATAGGAAGCTCCAAGCTGAATTAAATCAGCGGTATGTCTATTATTTCTAGTGACCGCGATTAACTGAAAACCTAGCAATTTTGCCAGCTGAGCAAAAATATGTCCAATTGCGGACCCACAGGCATTCACTAATAAAACATCATTTGGTTGCAATTGTAAAATATCTATACAAGTCACCCAAGCCGTCATTGGGTTAATATACATTTGTGCTGCAGTAAAATCATCTATAGAATTTGGAATTGGTACTGCAAATTTTGCGTTTGTTTTTACAATTTCCTGCCAAGTTCCTTCTCCTCGTAAAGGTAATACACGCTTTCCGATAAGATTTTTAGAAACAAACGGACCTACCTCCTCTACAATACCCACTCCTTCATAGCCAGGAATTGTTGGTAAAGAAATTCGATGAGCATACTTCCCCCATATTGGTATTAAATCGGAAGGATTAATAGGTCGTGCCAGCATTCGAACAAGAATTTCTTGTTCTTGAGGGGGGTAAATCGTTTTATTTTCAAACTTTAAAACTTCCCGAGGGCTTCCAAATTCATATAATTTAATGCTTTTAGCTTTCAAAAAATTAACTCCTTTATGATTGATTAATAGCATTTTTTGCAACTACTCAAAATGAAACCTTCAGGAGTGGTTTTTCTTATCTCCACCGATTATTTGTCTTCACCAATCGGGCTTTTATGAGCAGTTTTTCTTCCGCTTAATTTCTTAGCTATTGCGAATATTAAATATTCCCCTAATCACTTTTCGAATAAATATACTTTTTTATTCAATAAAAATTATAAGGTGGTCTGATGGTGTTTTTAAAGCTGTGAAATGGTAAAATCACCGTTTTCGGTCATACATAGTTGCAAGTTTTTATTGATTTCTATCTTAATAGGACTAACAATTGCTTTTTTATTAGAAAAATACCAAACTCGTTCACTTGGTCCTAAAAGTAAATTTGCTCCATCCTCATAGTTCCCCATAAACGTGAGAGCATTTGAGCGAATTTCGTTATGATTCATTGGCGTTATACCGTATTCTTTTAAACTATCGGCTACTGAATAAATAGCATCCGTCGTTAAATTCATTTCGGCAATATTTAGTACATGCTCGGGTGAAAAAGACTTTACATCCTGTTTTGGATTTACTTCCTGCCTTGAAATGAGCTCAATAATATTTCCCTCTGGATCATAAAAATAACAAGAATGAGCTTTTAATGTATCAAAATATACTTCATCCTGTCCCTCTGAAAATAATAATTCTGCATATTCTTTTACCCAGCTTTTCGCTTGCTTAAATAAATTACATGGAATATTTAACGCAAAATGATATTGCTTTTTAACCAAATACGATATTTTTTCAAAAGTGATAACACTTTCACCAACAGCTATATCAAAAACATTATCCGTATCCCGTATTAATGTAAATCCTAAATGATTGCAGTAAAATTCTTTCGTTTTATGTACATCATACACATATAGTGTCACCTTTGTAATCTTCATTCGTAAAACATCCCCTTTGCAATTGTTAGCATTTACTATACTTACTAAAATAAATATCTACCTCATGCAAAAGAATGAAACTTACTTTATGGTTGGATACGATCGCCTCTACTATTTGGCTGTGAAATGACCAAAAACTCTACATCATCCTCTGAATCATTTCGCATCTGATGCGGTTTAAGGGACGGCACTTCAATTCCTTCATTCTTCTGTAAGACGATACGTTTTCCGTCAATATCAATTGTTGCTGTTCCAGATAGCACAAAGAAAAATTGTTGTGCATGATGATGATAATGATTTACCTCTGCTGTTTTAGCGGGCATACGCTCATGAATAATGCTAAGCTCATTGTTTTTAACTAAATGCCAGCCATCACATTGATCTCCCCAACTATAATGTTCTGCATACTGTTTGCTAATTTTCAAAACTAATCAACACCTTCATTCCTATGGATATTTTTCCAATATTTCTATACAGTATAAATAAAGAATATTATTTCAAAAAATTCACGCAGTAAGGAGTGGGAACGATGAATATCAAAAAACAATTGCTGGGCACAACCCTCGGCTATATACTGGGAATATTAATTGCATACATCTTTTTCGATTATTTTTCTTGGTCGTTTACTATAGGCTCTTTGGTAGGTATTTGTTTATTTGCTCTAATTTTAAAGTTTATGAGAAAGGCATAATGTATTTAATAACTTTTCAAACTTGTTTGCACTCATAATTTCATGTGTCATAAACCGACCGTTGTAAAACAGTCCAAAGGTAGTCCATATGATAGGTGCATTCTGCGCTTCATCTTTCGTCATTAGTTGATATGCACAAAAAGGAATGCCCCTTTTCTCTGCTATATTTTTCAAATCATCTATAACACCTACTGCAAACGGACATTGAGCTGTGTAATATATCACAATACCATTATTGTTGACTAAAGGATTTTTCACCTGTAATTTAAACGAAGGATCTTCTACCCTATCATTAAATTTATAGACAGCTAGCTGAAAATATGATGCTGCATAATCTACAACTGTAAATCCTAAATGTTCAAAAAAACGTCTATCACTTAGAAATGGGAGTTTTTTCTTTCCTACTATATGTACGATGCCATCCATACCTTGCGCTAGTGCATCTTCCTTACACTTTTCAAACAATTGTCTAGCATGATTTTGATTTTTGTATTTACCTGAAACCCATAGGCAATTAATATACATATAATTCGGTGCATTAATTGGAACCCAAGCTTGATTTGCAGGTAAATATTCAATAAACACCTTTGCCCGATCATTTAAACGATAAAAGACCAATCCTTCATCCATGCGGTTCATTAGCCATTCCTTCTTTTCTTTCACCGCATGCTCGTATTGCTTCGCACCAAGTGCACAACATATATGCTCCTGTTCAATATTGTTCCTAGTAATTTGAATATAATCCACTTTACCATCCCCTTCTCTCTTATATTACATCTTTTCGGGGAGTTGCTATCAAAATACACTTAACTTTTTCATTTGATAAATTTACAATAATATTACAGCTACTTGAAATGGAGGAATACATTTGGAGAGAATTATCATCAGCCGTCCCCAACCAACAGACACCGAAGAGTTGCATAAGTTTTTTTTACTTGTTATTGCCGATACATATGCAAAGGAAGGACTTGCAGAGCTCTATGACGAGCAAAAAAGCGAATGGGAAATGAAAAAACATTATTTAAAATTGGATTTAGATAGCCAAGGTGAGGAGCGATTTTTCTGGTTAGCAATTCACGAGGAGACAAAGAAAATTGTAGGAACAATAGAATATGGTATCGCAAATGAATTGATTCAAAAAAACGTTCAGGAAGATCTAACAGACTTTCCTGAGATTGGGACAGTTTTTGTGCACCCCATCTATCAAAATCAAGGTATAGGAACGATGTTACTTCAAAAAATGTTAACAACGCTAGAGAGTAAAAATAGTAGAGGTTTTTGTTTAGATAGTGGTTATAAACAGGCTCAATTTATTTGGCAGAAAAAATTTGGCAAGCCAGACTTTTTACTTGAGCATTATTGGGGTGAAAACAGTCACCATATGATTTGGAAACGAAAATTCCCAATATAAAAGAGGAGGAATAATTCATGCAATACAAAATTTCACAAGAACTAGATACTGGCAAAAAATCTTATATTAATAACAAGTTATATGAATTTAATTTAAAGCATTTTCCAAATGATTTAAGGGGTAGATATCAAGAAATCAATTTATTTCTTACAGATGAAAAAGATCAAATTCGTGGAGGCATTCTGGGGGAAATTTGCTGGAATTGGTTAGAGATACATACACTTATGATCGATGAGGATCTTCGTGGATTAGGGTATGGGTCTAAATTGTTATTAGACATTGAACAAATTGCTGTAAATAACGAATGTGATTTCATAAAGGTAGATACTTTAAGTTTTCAAGCTTTAGATTTTTATCAAAATCATGGATATGAAATCTATGGTACATTGGACAATGTCGGAAGAGATTATAAACATTATTATTTAAAAAAGGATCTTTCATAGGAGCTGCTAAACAAAAATTGAGCTCTCATCATTGTGCATGGGCTATCAAACTTCGACGGAAACCAGAAAATGCTATAGGCGATGTTATATAACTTTAAATACCTCTACTAATTGTTTCTATACTTGTTTTCTACATCACTATTTCACAGAATTGAGCTTCAGGAAGCCCACTTCTTCAGAGGTGGGAGGAATGAAGTGCTTTTTTCTTTACAGAACATACGTTTTTATTGTATATTGTGAATAATCAAAAAATAAAGGAGTGACGGGTAATGACAAAATCGAAAAAAGATTGTTTTATTATAGAACTCAAGTTAGTTATAGATACATGGCAAACGGATATCCTATTAAAACGTTTTGAAATTGCCCGTACACTCTATAATACGACTTTGTCTTATGCAGTAAAACAATATACTTTAATGCAGGAATCAAAACACTATCGAAAACAATTACGTTGCTACCAAAAAGCGAAAAAATCTAATGATACAAAAGAATTGAAGCAGACCGCAAAAGAATTAAATAACATTCGTCAATCTTTTGGATTAAGTGAAAATCAACTGCATGCGTATATTAAAAAGCATCAACATAACTATAAAAAACATATAGATAGCAATACTTCCCAGAAAATCGCCTCTACTGTTTGGAAAGCGGTTCAGGATGTTCTATTTAAAGGGAGCAAAGCACATTTTAAACGTTACGGAATGCTTCATTCTGTAGAAGGGAAATCTAATAAAGCAGGCATTCGATTTAAAGAGAATGTTGTCTATTGGAACGGATTAACCCTTCCTGTTCGTATTCGCAAACAAGATTTATTTGTAGAAGAATCCCTTGCTCTTCATACCATTAATTATTGTCGTCTAGTCAAAAAAGTGATTCGTGGAGTACATACTTTTTACGTACAACTCGTGATGAATGGGATTCCTCCTGCAAAGAGAATTTCATCTACAGGAGCCTTTCGGCATGCCTATCAAAAACAAAAACGAGTAGGTATTGACATCGGTCCTTCTACCATTGCGGTTGTTTCAGAAGAAACCGTTTTCATCCAACAACTTGCGCCAGAAGTACCTTTATTGGAGAAACAAAAAAGACGTTTATTACGCAAATTGGATAGAAGTCGTAGAAGTACCAATCCTAACAATTTCAACAAGGATGGTACTATCAAACATGGCGTCAAACTCCGTTGGACATCTAGTAAAAACTATCAAAAAACAAAGAAACAAGTAAAAGAATTATATAGAATGAAAGCTTCCTACATTAAAGAAAAACATGGTGCGTTAGCCAATAAAATCTTGTCTCTTGGCGATGAAGTGTACATCGAAACCATGCATTTTAAAGGATTAGCAAAGCGTACAAAAGAAACCAAAACAAATAATCAGGGCAAATTCCAATCCAAAAAACGTTTTGGAAAAAGCATTGGGAACCATGCCCCTGCCATGTTAGTGGAAATCATCCATCAAAAATTAGGTTACACAAAGCAAACGATACAGAAAGTAAATACGATCACCTTTAAAGCCAGTCAGTATAACCATGTGACGGATCGTTATGAAAAGAAAAAACTCCATCAACGTTGGAGTCAAATTGGCAATCATCTCGTACAACGGGATTTATATAGTGCGTTTTTACTGATGAATAGTGATACAAATTTACAACAAACAAATCAAGACTTATGCAAGAAAACGTTTATTACCTTTTTAGAGTTACACAATCAACATATAGAAGACTTGAAACAAGTAAAGAAAATATTCCCTCTTAGCATGGGTATCAAACAAATCAAGTGAGGGGTATTCCTCCGTAGGTAGAGCTACCTGCCTTCGTTAAAACTTATTGCCAACACAACATCGGTTGTGTAAATAAGAAAGTCTTATAGAACAGAAGATAAATCAAAGATGTTGTACACAGGACATGGCAACACCATCTGTGGAGAGCTTTGTAACGCTTCTCTTAAGTATATAAGAACCCCGCTGCTTTAGCTGTGGGAGTAGTCAGAAGCTTAAAAAGGAACTGCACCAGGTAAACAAGAAAAATAGTTAAAGGTGCAGTTCAATCAGCATGTTCTTTTCTTGGTAAAATTAAATTGTCACAGATAATATCACATTGTTTCAGCATCTGAAAGAATTTTTTAAGGATTATGTAAAAAGGACGTAATTTCAATAATTTAAGCTAGTATGTAGGAGCTAAAATTGAAATAACATTCTCTAAAACAGCTTGATACTCAATTTTTTCTTTAAATAATAAACAAATCAATAATATATAGTCGAGGTGTGTATGACTTTTATGTATTTCGGATTTATTCCGCTTATCCTATTTTTTATTTTTCTTTTTTCTTATCTGAAGGATCCTAGAAAAATAATAAATGGCTTTTTATTTAATGCCTTTTTCTGTTCATTTCTTTTATTTTGTACGATTGCATCTCTAGTATCTGAAAATAACCATATAAAGCTTATAGTTATTATTCCTTTACTAGCACTTTTCTTCATTATACCTTTTGGAATTGTAGCTTTGATGTTCGGCCTATTTCTTAATGCAAGAGTTTTAATGAAAAGAGAAGGAAGAAGCTTAGCAAACTCTTTAACTTTAATTGTAGCTATCATTATTTTACTTTATATCCTAATCCCTATCATAAATCCAGTAAGTTTTTTATCCAATATGTTCCAACCTATATTTGGTGGAATTTCGCTAATTATTTTTTATTTTTCGATCCATCTATCAAACTTCCTAACTGCTTATTTCCTATATCAATTTAATAGGCCAAAGTATAACCAAGATTTTATCATCGTGCTGGGCAGTGGGTTAATTAACGATAAAGTACCACCTCTTCTAGCAAGTAGAATTAATAAAGCTATTGATTTTTATCAGAAACAAGCAGCTGTTACAACACCACCAACAATAATTTTCTCTGGTGGGCAAGGTTCAGATGAGAATCTTCCAGAAGCGGAGGCGATGCAAAGATATGCTATTGAAAAAGGAATTCCTATCGAGCATACTGTGCAAGAAAATCGTTCAGTAAATACATATCAAAATATGTTATTTTCAAAACAAATTATGGATACGTTAAAACCAGATGGTAAATACAACAGCATTTTTACTACGAACAATTTCCATCTTTTCCGTGCTGGTCTATACGCTAGACAGGCTGGTCTGAATAGCCAAGGAATCGGCTCAAAAACAGCATTTTATTATTGGCCAAATGCAATGGTTCGTGAATATGTTGCTATTGTTGTAATGGGACGGAAACGACATATGAAAGTTGTTGGAGTAATTCTTGGAATCTCTCTATTCTTTTCTTTATGCGGCATATTATTCTTTTAGTTAAAGACACTATTAGGCTGCTTTTATTGGTTAACCATCTTTATCTATCTCGATTAATTTGAATGCTCTGATTTCAGCTACTCGATTGCTGGCATAATTTCAAAGCGATTGCAATCTCCACCCTATTGATATAAAAACTTTCAAACCATTACAAACATTGTTATATCGACGTTATTTTGTATCACCCATCTTCAGGTGTATAGACGACATGCCCTCGACTGCGAAGTTCTGTTGCTACTCCATCCCAGAAGTGAGCATTGGCCCAAGAACCATGCACGAGCACGAATGTAAGCCGTTGCTGTGAGAGGAAACTGTATCTTTCATCAATTTCAAGGGCACCATCACTCCAGAGCGACCATCCTACAGAGTAAGAGGAGTAAACCGCTTGGCATAAGCCTATAATCGAGATAGGGAAATTGATGAAATTCTTGGAGGCAAGGAAACATGTGCAAGACACCCTTTCAAATCGACATATAGTATCAGATTATACCTTCTACGTTTGGAGAGGTTCCCACACTCGAATCGCCGAAAAAATTACATGAGAGAGGTGTAGTAACTTGTTTATGTTCTTCCAAATCCTATATCCCCCCCTCTATATGATGAATAAACAAAAAAAGCCCAGGCTCAAAATTATTTTGAGTACCTGGGCTTTTTTTGAAGTTTAGGTTTAGGAAAAATATGAAATCTTACATTGATACAATAACACAACAACCTAAACAAAATCTGAACAACTATTATGCAGCTACAACATTGGCAACTTGTGCAAGTACAGCTGTTTTAATCTTATTTGCGCCAACTTGTGCTGCAGCCATTCCAGTAAACGTACCTGTTTTAACTCACCATAGCTTGCCTTCTTAACCATAGTAATAAGCTAAGAACTTACTTTCACGCATGTTTCGAGGACAATTTTTACTGCTAAAATGATTGTACTGGACCACATTATTAATTGGAATACCTTCATCTTTCATGATTTTAGCAACTAACTCTGTAGCGTTCTAATAGTTACCATCACTATTGACGCAAACCTCTACTTGTATTACTTGATAATTACCTGTGTAACTACGTGCAGCCCTACATTAATAGAGAATGGTACACCTGTTAAAACTGTTCAAAAAAAGATTAGGACATAGCAGAGCTTCCGTCACAGAAGATCTCTATGTCCATCTCACTGAGAAAATGGCCAGAGATGCCGATAACATCTTTGAGTCATTCGCTCTAGATATATAAGAATTGCTAACCTATTGTAGATTTTTTTGTATCTTCTTATATCCGATAATCCTTTTAAAATTAATGGATTGTCGGTTTATTTTTACCTTATTTTATTTTTCTTTATCTGTTAATATACCATGTTTATTTGCTATACATGGTGGCAGTAAGGTGGCAAAAAACATTAAGGCCACCCATCACGGAATGGTCTTGTTATTTGTTATTTAATTAAAGTGCCTGTTACTTGACGATTTCTATGTATAAGCAATTCTGCAACGATTAAATTCGGCAACCAACAAAGCCAAGCTATAATAGCGTAACTAAGATTAAAATTTTCAAATCCAAATAGTACAGTAAACAAAACTAGCCAAATTCTTAATGTTACAGCTGCAAAAGTTAGGGAATAATTTCTTATCATCCACTTTTGATGTTCATAAATTTTTCTATGTTTAATTTTAACTAGCGCTTGGGATGCTGTTATCATCCAGATTATAGCTAGGAAACCAAAACCCAACTGTGATACCAAGCCACCTGTAGCATAAAATGCTAAATAAAGCCCTGAAGCACCGCCGAATAAAATACCTATCATATATATTTTCCCTAACATTCGATGACGATTGATATTTTTTTCTCTAAACTTCGAGAATAATGTAAAGGGACCTATTACTAACGCTACTACACTGAATACAATATGTATATAAAGCATAGTGTACCAAAACGAATTCAATGTAGAAATATACATAAGCTTCAATTTAACAAACCCTGCCTGATGCGCATCCATAATTAAATATTGAAAAATGGAATAACCAGATATTAAAATAGCTAAGCTACTAAATATAAGCCAAGTTTTTTTATTCATTTCTGCCTCCTAATATTTTATTTCCATAAATAATTTCCCTATTACTAACACGCGTTCCTCCACTTTTCTTTTAATTAAATTATCAAAGAACGAACTCACTTTCCTCTGTTCATAATGTAACATTATATTTTATAAGATTTGCGCTTTACATTATAAGTGGTAATAAAATGGATATAAAAGGCCTAATATTATAAATAACAGCCATACATATTGAAATTAGGAAAAAAAGGTTTATTATTGAGCGACAATAGATTTTTTACTGTTATTACAATATATCCCTATTTTAACTAATTATAGCGCAGCGCTACTCGAGTACTTCTGTCGCTTTGCTTTCGTCGCGGAGCAAAGATTCCCGCGGGAAAGCGAGACAGACGAGCCCCTGCACGGATCGAATGTTATTTGTGCGTCAGCGAAGCGGCAGCATCAAATGTTTTATCTGTGCGAAAACGAAGCGGCAGCAAAAAAGCGAGTAACCCATAACAGAAATCAGAGCCATCTAATTAATTGGGATGGACAAAAATGGTTAATCAACATACCTGATATGTAAATATAGAAACAGAAAGAAGGAATAATTTGAATCACCAACATGAAAAAAGTAAAGAATTTTATCCAATCATTTTGACTTTAGTTTTATTTATAATCGCTTTACTTGTTTTTTTTATTTGTCGGTTGTTTCCAAATAGCAGTCTCTGGATTCCTATTTGTTTTTATATGATAGATGTTGGTTTTGTGATTTCGTTAATTCTAGGTGCTAGGTCTAAAGAAATAAGTTTTAAATTATTCAGTATCCTATCAAATGTTATATTAATAATACCACTATCAATAGTTTTATATTTATTGTTGTTGGCAAATGGAATTTCAGAACCATAAACAAAAAAACCACTTCTTCCCTATTAGGTAGGCAATATAAATTTATTTCTAAGGGGAGTATTTTAGTCATTTATTTTTGTAAATTATAAGGAGGAATCAGTCTTAAGGCTGAGGAGTCGTACCGTCTAAAGTTTGTTGCCGATAAAAAGAAAATACACTACAATTACACCATTGAAGGATAAATTTCCAATTGCGACGTTAACGATAGAAAGGGGATGTTTTATTTTTTATGAAAATATGGTGGGCTATAAATATTATGTGGTTAATCATTTTTGCTGTTGGAGCAATATTTATAGGAGTAAGAAAGATTGATGCTGTAGGAGTAGTTCAAACTCCTGAAATTAAAATGGTATCATTCGCTATTTTGGGTATTGTATTTATAGGTGTTGTACTATTTCAACTAATTCTACTGATTTTCCTTCGTTTTGTTAGAAAAAATACAGCGCAATAATTCAACAAAAAGTTCAGCTCCGCTAAAATAGCTTTGCTGTTCTTTGTCGTTTTCAAAGTCACGCAGACTGCATTGCTCCCTATTATAGACAGATTAAAAAATATAAATCTGTTATCTAAGGGGAGTATTTTTTATGGTCCTATACAAAGAGCAACTCTACATTGTACAACTACTATATTAGAAATTACTCAACTAATTCTACAGAAAGTGTAGTAACCGTAAGTGGTGCTGTACCTTGAACTGTACCATCATATCCAACTTTCACCTTATCACCAACCTGAAATGTTTCGTCTGGATTCTTTGCAAGGTTTACATAAATTATTCCATAAACTGGACTGTCTTCTGTTTTATTTACATAAACAAAAGCTTCCCGATCATTTATCATCTCTTCAATCACCCCTATAAAAGTTGCTTTAACTTTACTATTTGAGTTACATGTAATTAATAAACCGCAGCATAGTAAAAATGTAATTATCAAACTATATTTCTTTTTCAAAATAGTCCCCCCTCATAATTCTACTTCACAAACTACAACCTTCTTCTTTAGATTAACATTATCTCAAATTAACATTTATTGATATATTTATTTCACTTACCATTCCAGCCAATTCTCAAATTACAAGGTCTATTACTTATTCAAAAAAACCCAGGCTCAAAATTAATTGAGTACCTGGGTTTTACTATTATTATTTAGTTGTACCTGTTACCGTTGCACAAGAAATAACTGAAGTGGAAGCATCAGGGATATTACTTGCATCTTCTGAATCTCCTTTGATACCTGGGTCTTCTTTATCACCTTTAGGACCTTTTGATTGCTACTTTTTCTTATTATAGCGTTTGTTCTTATACTCCCAAATGTTTAAAACAAATCTTCGTTATGCATATATTAATTGTTATTAATTCTATCTAGTAATGCTGCGTGAATTAAATTTGTTTTTCGAACCTTTTAAGTGCCTCAGACATTCTGTTAATAATCTCTTCAACCTGTTGGCTTGTAATAATAAGCGGTGGAGCAAGAGCAACCGTATTTGTTCCCTTCCAATCGAAGTAACGCAATTGCAGCCCTAAGTCCATGCATATATCTGTATACAAAGCCGCGGCGTGTACCGACGGATCAAATGAGATGCCGTTTTCAGGATCTTTAACTAGCTCAATACCGGCAAGTAGACCAAGACCTCTTACATTCGTTATATATTTATGATTGCTTTCGAGATACTTAAGTCCTGTTAATAATTCTTCACCGCGAAGTCTACTATTCTCAACAATTTGATCTCTCTCTAATATCTCAAGTGTCTTCAAGCCAACTGCGCAAGCCATTGGATGTCCACTATATGTGAATCCATGGAACATCATTTCATCTGATTGAATAAATGCTTCTCTTACATGTTCTCTCATAATTACGGCACCCAGGTGAGCGTAGCCACTTGAGATTCCTTTTGCAACACATAGAAGATCCGGAACAATGTTCCAATTATCAACACCAAATGTCTTTCCGGTTCTCCCAAACCCACAAATCACCTCATCTGCAATAAGCAAAATGTTGTGTTCATCGCAAAGTTCGCGAACAGCTTGAAGATATCCGTCAGGTGGGAACCTTACCCCGCCTGCACCTTGGATTGGCTCCAGAATGACAGCGGCTATGGTGTCGGATCCTTCTGATTCAATTATCCCACGAATAGAACGTGAGTAATTTGGATCAGTTTTGTCACCAAGTTCTGCATTCAAAACATGCGCTGCAGCTGTAAGGAAGTTAGGAGCATTGGAAGTCGTAAATTTGTTGAATCCCTCGATTCCGGTAGCACTTGTGGCTCCTACTGTAACCCCATGGAAAGATTGTTCAAGAGAAATAATTTTAGTTTTCTCTGGCTGACCTTTTACTTTCCAATAAAAACGGGCTAATTTAAAGGCTGTATCATTAGATTCCGAACCTCCCGATGTGAAGAAGCAAACATTCAAATCACCAGGTGCTAATGAGGCCACTTTCTGTGCTAAAAGGATAGCGGGTTCATTGGATTGTCCGCTGAATGAAGAGCTGTAAGAAAGTTTTAACATCTGCTGTTTTGCTACCTCAGCAAGCTCTTCATTCCCATAGCCAAGGTTAACATTCCAAAGCATCGAAACCCCATCAATACGCTCTTTCCCCTCTATGTCTTTCAGATAAATTCCTTTGCCTTCTGTAAAGATTGTTGATGGCCCTGATAAATAATGAGCTCTTGGTGGTGTAGTTGGATGCAAATAATGTTTTTTATCAAGTTCTGATAATTCCAATTTACTTAGGTTCTTCCGCTTTGTAACGTATTGCATATTTATTCCTCCTTTAATATTTAATAGACAAATATAATTAAGCATTGTTATTTTATTTAACTAATATTCCGCCCTTCTATATCTGTTAAGAGTTTCTTGGATTCTTTTGAATACAGGGATTGAATTGCGAAATAACAAACACCAACTCCCATCCAGGTAAATCCAACTATTTTTCCGGCTGTTGAAAGCCCCCACAAGATATAAAGACAAATTAACATTCCGATTAATGGAATAATCAAATATTTAACGATATTTTTTTGCTTATTTTCAAATAGTAATGATTAATTACACAAATATTCACGAAGGCAAATCCTAATAATCCACCAAATGCAACTAAGTCGGATACAATTTGCAGATTCAAAGATACCGCACCGATAATTCCAATTATTGACATTAGTAAAATATTATTAATCGGTGTTTTATACTTTGGATGGATATAGCTAAAAAATTTTTGAGGAACGACATTGTCACGTCCCATCCCCAAGAGCAGACGACTTGAAGCTGATTGGCTAGCTAAGGCGCTTGCAATTCCAGATGCGATAATCGTAAGTGTAATATAAGTCTGAAGAAACCCGCCCCCTATAGTCTCTAACACGTTGAAGAAGGCTGTGTCGGGATTATCAATAGCTAAATAATTTCCTACAAGAATCACTGCTAAATAAGTGACGGAAACATAAAATACCGTTTGAATGACACATGTAAACAAAATGGCCAAACCAATTTTATTCCCCCCTACGTTCGTCTCTTCAGCCAAGGTTGTAATAGCATCAAAACCTAGGTAAGCGACAATAACAATAGCTGCCCCGCCAATAACAGCTCCTATTGAAAATGAATCACCATCATAAATTGCCTTATAGTTTAGTAAATTTAAATCGCCCGTTATAATATAGTGACTTGCGCTGGAAACGAAGGCAATCACCGCGATAATCATGAGGAGCACTAAAACTGAATTCAACTTAGCTGCTATATCAATTCCAATTATATTTACAATCGTGATTGGGATAGCGAAAATGAGAACCCACCCCCAAACTGGAATGCTTGGTACAAGGGCGTTTGCAAAATTTGCACTGATCAAAAAAGTTAACATGGGTATCAACAGATAATCAAGGAGCATTCCCCATCCAGCTATAAATCCTATTTTAGGGTGTAACGCTTTATGGGCGTAGGTATAGGTTGAGCCTGCAACTGGGTAAGCTTCAACCATTTTACCGAAACTGTACGCCGTAAATAACATTGCAACAAAACCAAGAACATATGAGAGGACAGAATGGCCCTGCGATACCAATGTGATAATTCCAAACATTGACATCGCTGCAACTGGTGCCATAAAGCCAAGACCAAAAATAACTAAATCTCGCATCTTTAAACTTCTCTTTAGACTTTGCCCATCTGATAAAGTTTGAATGTTCTCTATTGATTTTTGTGTTTCTATATTCCCTACCCCCATTGGTGTTATTATCATTTTGTTATTTATAAAAAGCGTTACCCTTCTAAAGTTCTCCCCCTGAAAAGGTCCACATCTTCCGGTCCGGCCTCGGATAATATGGCGTTCACTTTCCAGTTCTAGAATTAACAGACTCAAATGTTCTGCCTGACACAGCCTCAACCCAATTACCATTAAACAGTTGGTATTTCGTCATTCATCTGACTCCCCCTCTTTTGTTTTGTTGATGTCAACTTTTTCTTTAAACTGTAGTAGGAAAAAGAAGCATTCTTTTATATTAATTACAGATTATCAAATTATGATAATTTGATATTGTAAAAATCGGAACATTCTAAATTTTCATTCATAAACTCTTCTAATATACGCATGCCAGGCGCACTTAAAAAAGCAATTACTCAAATAAGTAATTGCTTTAGCTATACAAACATTATTTTGCAGGTTTTTAGGCTACTCTTTTGCCCTGTTAATTGATAAGGTGTCATGCATCCAAAATTCCGAAACTCATGAATCAAATGGGCTTGGTCATAATAACCATTCTCATAAATAACATCATTTAACGTAAAGTGAGTTGCCCTCAGAAGCATATTTAGTGATGATTGAAATCTTACTATTTGGCTAAAAAATTTTGGGGAAATTCCAATATGGTCTTCAAATTGTTTTCTTAAATATCTAGTTGAATATCCTACTTCTTCTGCAAGTTGAGTTATGGTAATATTACCTCTTGTCGCGTATATATTATATAATGCTTGTTTTATTAGTTTTGTTGATTTATCAATCTCAAAAATTTGACTTTCCAATATTTCGTTGAATATATTGACTTTCTCCATAAAACTTTCTTCGGTTACTACCCTTTCTAAGATATTCGTATTTACAGGAAACATTTCATTTAAGGAAACTTCTTTATCTGTAAGGTCTTTTATATCGAATTTTATTTTCTTAATATCTAGGCATGGTAGAAAACGAATACCAAAGTATCTACTGTTTGGGAGAAGGTTAATCACTCTACTTTTAGTAACGCTTCCACAAATATTACCGTAATGCTGATCACAATTAATGAGAATATCGATACACCCATCCGGGATAACAGAAATTTGACTACTTCCCCCTCCCATTTTAAATTGGTAAAACAGAATAGGTGGTTGATTTGGTTTAATTCTAACTTTTTGTTCAGTATAGTACTCTGTCTGAAATTCAAAGGCAGGCTGAGACGGCAAGTAACTAATTATTTTCGAATTTAAAGGACTAATCAACTTTATACCCCCTGTAATACAAATTAGTAAACGCTTACAAATTAATACTTAATATGTGATTATTTCCTAGGTTAATTTAATAACAGCTAAATCAACGGTTTACTATTTTTCTTTACAGATTTTCCGAATGAGAAAGCCCATGCAGTGTGTAGCCCTTATTTAGACATGAGATGATGAAAGTAAGGTCAGACAAGAGATAGCTTTTGCTACCTTAATTGTCTGAAAAGGTGTTGTACTTCATGCATAGACAGTAAAAGTCTTAATGAAACTTTTAGAAAATTCTAATAATCAACCTTCTTCCCTCTGTGCTACTAATTTTTTATTTGATAAAGATGGTTATTTCTTTATTTTAGATCGAAAAAAGATGTAGGTAGACTCACTATTTATCCAAGGGAAATTAAAGAAGTTCTATATTCATATCCCAAGTTATTTGAAGCAAGTGTCATTGTAGTTCCTGATCCAATCATGGGCAAAGAATTAATGGCCTTAAAATCCAATAGATCCTATTGGTGAAGAAGAATTAAGAAACTATTGTAAATTACATTTGACTCCATATAAAATTCCTAAATTCTTTGAAAAAGTAGACGAGTTACTAAAAACGAAAAGTGGGAAAATTTGAAAACAGCAATTAAGAGCTCTTTCACATTCATAAACATTATCGGTAGCTATGTTTAAAGCCTGTATCCCTTGCCAACTCAAGGTTACAGGCTTTTCTAACAACAGGTTTATTAACGGTTCAATGTTTTATTGAGAAATATCTTCAAATCTATTAATATCCTCTTAATCGTATCAAGCTATAGTTACTTGAATTTCGCTGTAATCCTAAAACGGATAATCTAATTTACTCGTCTGTACAGATACCCATTTCGTAACAGTAAACTCATCTACAATCCATTCATATCCAAAACGCCCAATTCCACTTTGTTTCACTCCACCAAATGGAACATTTCCTTCTAGCACTGCAGGCATATCATTTATATGTGTTGTACCAGATTCAATCTCAAGAGCTAATTTTTCCCCTCTTTCTACGTCACTAGTTATAATAGCAGAGGATAATCCATATTCCGTATCATTGGCAAAACGAATGGCCTCTTCATCACTTTCAGCCTGAATAATTTGTGCAACAGGACCGAAGATTTCAAAAGATGCAAGACTTGAATCATTAGGTACATCAACAAATACAAATGGAGAAATAACATTCCCTGTACGTTCACCTTCTACAGCAACTGTTAATCCACTTTCCTTTGCTTTATTAACTAAATCCATGATTTTATCAGCTTGTTTTTCATTTATAACAGGTCCAATAATTGTGTTAGGATCCTTTGGGTCTCTTACTGTTAATCCCTTTACTTTTTCTACGTATCTAGCAATAAATTCATCATAAATATCTCTATTAACAATAATTCGGTTTGTAATCGCACAGATTTGGCCACTATGCAAAAATTTCCCGAAGATGGCGACTTTCACTGCTTGTTCAACGTCGGCATCTCTTAAAACTAATAAAGGATTATTGCCTCCAAGTTCTAATGCCATTTGTTTTAATGTTCCGCCTGTTACCTTATTAATATGTTTTCCTACTGCAGTTGATCCTGTAAAACTGATAAACGAAGAATTCGTATTTAACAGGAATTCATCTCCGGCTTCTTGAAGATCAGTTAAAATGGAATTAAACACTCCAGCAGGAAATCCAGCTTCTTCGAAAGCCTTTGCAAAAACTTGTCCGCCAACTATTCCAACTTGGAGATCTGGTTTATGAACAACACTGTTCCCGAGAGCAATGGCAGGAAAAATTGTTCTTGTTGCCATGTTAAATGGAAAGTTAAAAGGTGTGATGGACGTAATAACACCTAAAGGTAATCGATATACACGACTAACCTTTCCTGGTGTAGTAGATGCATAATTTTTGGGTGTGTATATTTCATCAACCATTTTAATCGAATCTTTTATGTCACTAACCCCAAAGCCAAACTCAATATGAGCTTTAAGTAGTGTTCCACCTGTTTCTCGTGTAATTAATTCCAAAATATGATCTTTATTTTCCTCTAAATAGTCTAATGCGCTCGTTAAAACTTCTCTTCTTTGTTCTGGCGGAGATTTAGCCCATTCCTTTTGTGCTGCTTTTGCTTTGTGATAAGCGTCTTTTATTTGCTCTACATTCGCTAATTCTACAGATGTAATAGTTGATTGATCATATGGATCCTTTATTGAATAAGTTCTTTTACTGCCACCATCTACCCATTGACCTCCAATATAACTTTTGTTTATTTTACTTGCCCATTCAATGCAGTTCACATCTACAGCCAGATTCTTTGTCATTTAAAGTCCCCTTCCTGAAATGAAAATCTATCTTTAACGCGATGTAACCTAAATTGTAAGCGGAATTAATTATTTTTTATTGTAAAAAGCGGAACTATGCAAAAGTTCTAATCAATAACATAAATAGTGTTTATATAACTTCTGTTTTTGCTTTTGTTTCTGTTTCATTACAATCAATCTATTACCTTGAACGCAGATTGACTTTCAGCCCTCTTACTTTTTAAAACGCTTATGAATATTGTTATACTTGTAAGTACCTTCCTCACTGAATTCAATCAATTCCATAGATAATGCCAGATATCGCCTAGTAAATAGATCAGCAAAATGATCCTTGATTACTTCGAATAGTTCGTCACAAGTTTCTTTCTTATTTTCAGCCGATCTCCCCGCCCCTATTTTTAATATAGCATGAACAAATGCATCATCTTCCGCTCCATCTGCTACTCGGTAATCTTGAAGTTCAACTGCTCTTGATCGAATTCCTCCAGTCGGAAAAAGATTACTACGGCTAATCAAAACATCATTCACTTTTTTAAGCAAATTCGGAATGTCTGCTTCTTTCTTTATGTTTTCGGTATACTCAACAATAAAATGCGGCATGTTTTCATCCCTTTCACTAACTAAAAATGGCGTTATCACTTTCCGTTCTTAAGAAATATTTTTCACTAATAACGGTATTTACTAGTCGTCCCACTCCTTCAATTTCAGTAATGACTTCATCTCCTTCCTTTGTATCAACTAAGCCCTCAGGCGTACCAGTAAGGATAATATCGTTTTTATTTAATGTCATAAAACTACTTAAATACTCAATTAATTGCGGAATACTAAAAATCATATCTTTCGTTGTGCCTTCCTGCGTAATTTTTCCATTTACATAAGTACGCAATGTAAGATTCATAGGATCTTCAATATCTTTTGCATCGACTAGCCATGGACCGATCGGTGTGCAAGTATCTCTATTCTTTACTTTTAAGTTCGGACGATAATAGTTTTCTAAATAATCACGGATGGCATAGTCATTTGCAACGGTATATCCTGCTACATAATCATAAGCATCTTCTCGTTTAATGTTAGTCCCTGAACGCCCAATGACAACTGCAAGTTCACATTCATAATGCATATTGGTAGCCTCAGCCGGTCGGTAAGTCTGACCTCGATGACCAATAAAAGTATTAGGACCTTTTAGAAATACTAAAGGTTCTGTTGGTGCTTCAAAAGCAAGTTCCTTTGCATGATCTGCATAATTTAGTCCTAAAGCAAAAACGGTTCTAGGTTGGACAGGCGGTAGCCAGACCACTTCCTCCTCAGAAACAATTTGTCCATTATCTAGTTTCAGGTGACCATCAGTTGTTTCAATTGCGTGATGAATGACATCCTGAAATACTACACGTGCATGTTTCATAATAATCGCTCTCCTTTACAAAACAATGAGATTCTCATTTAACTGTATTTTCTAAATAACCGATTCCATCGATTTCAATTCGTACTCGATCTCCCTCTTTCACAAGGGGAGGATTTTCAGGTACCCCAACCAGTAAAACATCTCCCTCATACAACGTCATAAATTCAGAAATTTCAGAAATCAGTCGTGATACAGGACGAATTAAATTAGCCGTTGTATTCTTTTGTTTTAATTCATCGTTAACGAATACAGTAATCGTCAACTTATTAGGGTCAGAGATTGCATCGCGTTCAATAATCCATGGACCTACAGGGCAAAAGTTATCTCTTGCTTTTTGTTTAATAGCTGGTCGATAAAAATTTTCATGTGGAATACTCACATCATTTACAATGGTGTATCCTAATACATAATCTAAAGCTTTTTCTTCTGTTACACGAGTAGCATTTTTCCCAATGACGATGCCTAATGAGGCACCTACTTGCAGATGAGATGTATCCTCAGGTAATGGAATTGAAGATTTAAATCCAGTAATGGTGTTCACCGGTTTTATATATAAGACAGGCGCTTTCGGGGGCTGTTTATAAGGTTCATTAGTTAACGATGAACCTAATGCTTTAAGCTCGCCACTATAATTTAATAAAGCCCCATATACTGTACCCGAAATTGGCGCCTCCAAAGAGGACTGCTCTACTGTTAAATTTCTATCACCGAGAATAATTGTATTGCTTTTAAGATCTACTTCCACTTCTTTTGTATGAAGGGTTTCACTAAATTTAATAATTGCCTTACTCATAACTATTCACGCCTCTCATAAACTCTCGTAAATTCTTCTGATGATTACTTAATCATATTGAGTTAGCAAAACTATTACTAATGATTAACTACACCTTTAACATCATTACCTATATTTGACTTAACGATAATTTCTGAAAAATTATCCTCTACATTTTTTGACTTACGGGCCCCTATAAATGTGCCAATATAGCAACCTAAGAAACCTAATGGTATAGAAACAATTCCTGGTGATGCAAGAGGGAAAATAGGATTCCCAGTAAATAAGGCTACACCTGGTTCTGGATTCCAAACGTTTGGACTTAACATAACCAGACCAATCGTGCTAATCAATCCTATAAGCATCCCAAAGATTGCTCCAGCTTTATTGAATTTTCTCCAAAAAATAGTTAATAAAATAACTGGTAAATTCGAACTCGCTGCTAATGTTAGAGCGATTGAAGATAAAAAGGCCACATTAAAATTTTGAAGAAATAGTGATAAGGCTATGGCTATTGCAGTGATGAGAATCGATGCAAGACGTACCATAAACATTTGCTGTTTTTCGGTTGCTTTCCCGTCTTTTAAAATTTCGTTATAAAAGTCATGGGAAAATGCTGTTGCTCCCGTAACCACAATACCAGCAACAACTGCGAGAATAGTAGCAAAAGAAACCGCAGAAATGAAAGCAAACATAAGGTCTCCGCCAATATACTTTGCTAATAATGGCGCTGCCATATTTCCTGCTGGATTTGCCTCTATAATATTCGAAGTTCCAACTAGTTTTGCTGCTCCAAACCCGAGGAAGATGACCATAATGTGGAAGAGTCCCATGATCCACATAAGCCAAACAACTGACTTTCTGGCAACCCGAGCATTAGGTACAGTTAAAAAGCGAACTAATACATGGGGTAGACCCGCTGTCCCAAGAATGAGCCCAAGTGTTAAAGAAGCTGCATCCCAACCGTTTTTATATTTTAAACCAGGATTTAAGTAATCAATTCCAAAAGGAGTGGCTGTTTTCATATCAGTAAAAATGCCAATAAAATTAAAATTAAATTTCCACATAACCATTACAAACATAATAAAGGTTCCACCTACTAAAAGAACGGCTTTAATAATTTGAACCCAGCTTGTTGCGGTCATTCCTCCAAACAAAACAAAAGCTAACATAGCAACACCAACAATAAGGACTGAAGTATTATACGGAATACCTAATAATAATTTGAATAAAGCTCCTGCAGCAACAAGCTGTCCAAGCATATAAAAAACTGAGATGATTATTGTATTGAAGGCAGTTACACCTCGTACTTGTTTAAACTTAAATCGAGCAGTAATCATATCACCTAACGTATATTTCCCAAGATTCCTTAATGGTTCTGCAACTAAAAATAAAATGACAAGAAAAGAAACAAGGGCACCGTACATGAGGAAAAATCCGTCATATCCCGTTAAAGAAAAGGCCCCAATTAACCCTAAAAAGGTAGATGCAGACATAAAGTCTCCAGCTAAAGCAAGACCATTTTGCCTAGCAGTCAGACCACCTCCAGCTGTATAAAAAGAACCTGCCGTTTTTGTTTTTTTGGAAGCATAGTACGTAATGAAAAGTACCCCTATTGACATGAGTACAAAAAGAAGAATAATATCCCATCCCATATGTCTACAGCCCCTCTTTTACTAAGATTTTCTTTACCTTTTCGTCAAATTCAGCAGACTTCTTTACATAAACACTGCACACCCCAAATGACATAAAGATAATTGAAATACCATAAATCCACGCCAACGTAATGTCTCCTATTACTTGGACATTTAATATATTTGTAAACAAGGCTAGGAATGGTAAAGCTAGTGAATAAGCCAAATAAAAAATTGTATATGGAATAATAAACTTTTTCTTATATAAAAGTAGTTGTTTAAAATCCTCCGAAGTGGCAATTTTGTCATAATCTATTTGTTTGTTGTCTTGTTGTTCGATGCCTTTTTTTACACTACTCTGTTCTTTTACTAGTTCCAAATTGATAGCACCTCTTTCCTAATAATTTAATAGGGTTCTTAAATGCTTCTAATTCTTCGATTTTTAATTTCTATTAAAAACCACTAGCTTTAGCTCTGTCATTTCCTCTACAGCATATTTTATTCCTTCTCTTCCAACTCCACTTTCCTTCACACCTCCATAAGGCATGTTATCTACACGAAACGTTGGCATGTCATTAATCATTACGCCACCAACATGAAGGTTCTCAGCTGCAGTTAACGCTGTATGAACATTATCCGTGTAGATTCCCGCTTGGAGACCATATCGCGAATCATTTACTTGCTCAATTGCTTCCTCTACTGCTTGAACTTTATTGATGATAACAATTGGAGCAAACACTTCTTGACACGAAACTTTTAAAGAAGACTCTGCATTTAATAATACCGTTGGCAATAGAATATTCCCTTTTGCAATTCCCCCAGTTGCTACTTCTGCTCCATGTTGTTTCGCATCATGAATCCAATCTAAAGTACGTTCCACATCTCCTTTTGAAATAAGCGCTGAAACATCTGTACTTGGATCTAAAGGGTCACCAATTTTGAGTTGTTGAGTTGCTTCAACGAATTTTTGCACAAAAGTTTCGTACAAACTTTCATGAATATAAATTCGTTGTAATGATATACATACTTGTCCTTGGAATGAAAAGGCTCCCTTCACACAACGATTAATAATTGAATCAATATCGATCCCTTTATCAATAATAACGGCTGCATTTGAACCCAGTTCTAATGTCACGCGCTTCAGTCCTGCTTTGTTTCGAATACCAATCCCAACAGCTGGGCTTCCCGTAAATGTAATAGCTGCAATTCTATCATCGGTCACGATTTTATCCCCCACGACTCTTCCGCTTCCAGTAATAATATTAAGAGCTCCATTAGGTAAACCAGCCTCCTGTAACAACTCTGCTAAAAAGAAAGAAGATAGTGGAGTTTGAGATGCTGGTTTTAATACAATTGTATTTCCTGCTGCAATGGCAGGACCTACTTTATGGGCAACTAAATTCATCGGGAAATTAAATGGAGTAATCGCTCCAATAACCCCAATAGGTTCACGCACCGTATATGCTACTCGTTTTTCTCCACCTGGTGCAGCATCCAATGGAAGTGTTTCCCCATGAATTCGCTTTGCTTCTTCAGCTGCAAACTTATACGTTTGTATTGTACGTTTCACTTCATCGATTGCAGTAGCAATTGGTTTAGCTGCCTCTAACGCGATAATTTCTGCAGCTTCATCTAAACGCTGCTCAAACAAAGCTACCAAACGTTCCAAAATTGCAGCACGTTCGTGAGCTGGCATTTTCGCCATTACTGTTTTTGCACGACATGCAGCTTCAATTGCCTCATTCACTTCTTTTTCATTAGCCTTAGGAATATACGCAATAACATCTCCAGAGTATGGAGATGTTAGAGATGCATGTTCAGTGACTTCTTTCCATTGACCATCAATGTATAAGTTTTTCTTTCTTGCCTGCACTTTTAAATTCATAGTCTACTCCTTTCTGTTATAGCTTACTATTCATTAGATCACTAGCTCATCTTTTTTCATGTATTCATTCATTCCGTATGACTCATTCTGCTTGCCATATTTATAATTTAGCCACTTTATCTTAATCCGCTTCTTGTATGGGTATACAGAACAATCTTTTAATTGTATTAATAATGAAGGGTGTTGCTCATTTATAGATATTTGGTGGCAGGTTCCATCATAATTATTACCATCTATTTCAACTTGAATATGGTAAATACCAGGTTTAGGCATTCGGTATTTCTTTTCTACTATTAATTTAAGAAACTGATGTTTTTTGTAAAAAAGGGAACTTTGATTTACTTCTCCATTAATTTCATAAAAATCGCCCAAATACATAGGAATCTTTTGCACATGACCTTCATCGAGCAATTTTCGGATTGCTGTTGAACTAATTTTTTCATCTTCATGTTGGATCTTTGGAACAGTCGTTACTTCCAAACTTCCGGGATTATACTCTGATAACGTTTTCATACTACCGAGTCCTTTATAGCCATAATGATAATCAAAGCCTGCTACAACATGTATACATCCAAGTCCTATAATGTATTGTGCAATAAAATCGTTAGGAGAAAGACGGGCAAACTCAGGGCTAAACTCAACAACAAATAATTTCTCAACACCCAGCTTTTCAAATCGATCTTCTTTCAAAGGAAGCGGAGTTAAATAAGTCATTGGCTCCATATGAGGAAAGAGTATATCTTTTGGGTGCGGATAAAACGTCATAACACCAAAAGCGCATTGTTTTTGCACAGCAATTCGTTTTGCTGTTTCAAGAATTCTTTGATGACCGATGTGAACGCCATCAAAAAAACCAAGGGCCAAAACACAAGTTTCCTTTTCAGTGAACTTTGATTTATCAATTGAACTTTTGCTTTTGATATAAATTGTCTCCATCGTTTGCCCTCTCCTTTTATGTTAAGTTAACTGCGGTGCAGCGATCTGGCCATATTTCCCTGTAAAGAATGTCAGAGGATTTCCTTCACGAAGGACAATCTCTTCTACTTCTCCAATGAACAGCGTATGGTCACCAGCTACTTGCTTTCCATATACATTGCATACAATATTTGCCAGCGCATCCTTTACTACCGAGATTTCGTTTAGGCGGTCAAATTCCGGTTCACGCTTTTCTTTGATCTGGCCGGCAAATAACATAGAAACTTCTTGCTGGTCTTCCGATAAAATATTTACCGCAAATTTACCGGAGCGGTTGATTTTATCCAGCATTTTTGCATTTTCTTTAATCGATATTAGTACGAGTTTCGGGTTTAGCGACACTGACATGAAGGCATTTGCCGTCATGCCATGAGGCTCTCCATCAATGTCCGTTGTAATAACTGTTACACCGGTTGCAAATTTACCCATCGCATCTCGAAATGTACGATCATCCATTGAAATTCCTCCATTCTTTTTATTTAAATAACAAGTTCTGGTTTGCGCTGTGCAAGGGTTGGTGCCGTCGATTGAATTTGTTCGTTGGTTTCAATATCTAAAAACGGAGATGTTTCATTAAACCAACTGTCCGGTGCTTTTGCACCCCATAATGTTTGACGCCGTGGGTCATTTAAATCCCATCGAATTGGCTCGAAATCATTGTCACTTGTTAAGTAATCTCCGTTATACAGCTCTATGCGATATCCATCTGGATCTCTTAAATACAAGAAGAACGCATTGGATAAGCCGTGGCGTGCTGGACCTCTTTCAATGTTCTCTGAATAGCCAAGAGAAGCTAAAACATCGCAGCAGTGAATTAGAGCAAGTGGATCCGGTAGCCAGTAAGCAAAGTGATGAAGACGCGGACCATCACCGTTCATAAAGGCTTGATCATGCACGGTCTGTTTGCGGTGAAGCCACGCAGCCCAGATATTCCCATCTTCTATAGTTGTATATTCAGAACATGCAAAGCCTAGCTCGTTGATAAAGAAGTTGTAAGCTTTTTCTACATCCGGTACAGCACAGTTTACGTGATCAATCCGCTGAATTCGGGCACCGCTGTATAAGTCGTAGCGCTGAAGTAAGCGCTCTGCTTTTTCAATCTTGCAGAAAAATTCAAGGGGCATCCCTGAAATATCATGTACATGCAGTGCACGCCCAAGAGCATGCTGAGTACCTTCCTTAAGCCACTTTGTTTTTAAGCCTTTTGATTGAAACAATTCAGCCAGACGGTCAAGATCTTCTTCTTTTTCTACTTTGTAACCGAGTGCGTGTACCCCTAACGTCTCGGACTTTTTAAGAACCAAGCTGTGGTGTGTGTGTTCTTCAAGCCCTCTCAAATAAACACAGTCGTCCTTTGTTTCCGTTTCAATCATGCCGAGCGCTTTTACATAAAAATCTTTTGAACGCTCTAAATCCTTCACATTTATAACAGTTCTGGCAATGCGAATGATATTGAAATCCATACTCCTCATCTCCCTTAGTCGATTAATTAGTTATTTTTAACTAACGCTTCTGATCGATTCAAAAATTCTTTTACACGATCAACATATTCCTGTTTGTCATACCCGTTATAAAGCGTACTTGCCATTCTAATTGGATCGCCGAAGAAGAAGCGCTCATAAAGTGTTTGTCGAGAACCGAATGAACTTACACATACATCCCATGCCAAACGATAAAGTTTCACACGATCATAGGCATCTCCAGTGGCTGATTGTAAATACTTATCAAGATCCGGACGAATCGCAGAATTGAAGTCTGATTCTGATGGAATCGCCATTAGGCCACTTGCACCCATTAATTGCATAATTTCTGTAAAGCGAGGGTAAATTTTCGGGAAGTAATGACGTGCTGCATTTAACGGTGCAAATTCTGGTGTCATAGTTCCCCATCTATCCACTTTTGCATTTGCTTCGGAAGCAACGACATATGCTTTCATCGTTTCAAGTGCAATAATTACCTCAGAGATTTTCTCCTGTATATGTTGGTATTGGCCAATATTAATTGTCTCTGCCATTAATTGAAGGATACCAAGTACAAACTCTGTTTTTGCGATATTTTTTGATACAACTTGATGTGTCATATGAACAACTGCATTACTTTCATTGTAGGCCTGGTTGCACACATTAACATCACCAAGGGCAAAGACCCGATTCCACGGAACGACAACATCATCAAACACAACAATAGTATCCATTTCTTCAAAGCGAGATCCTAGCGGATGGTCGAAATGAGACTTACCATAATCAAAAGATTCTCGACAAATAAATTTTAAGCCCGGTGTGTTATTAGGAATAGAAAATGCAAATGCATATGGATTTTCTTCAGCAGATTGTTTCAACAAAGTAGATGGGAATACCATGATTTCATCGGTAATACCACCTTGAGTAGCAAGCAATCTTGCCCCTTTAATAACGACCCCTTCAGATGTTTTCTCTTTAATCCGTGCAGCAATATACGGATCTGGAAGCTGTGCTGAATTTACTCCCCTATTGACTTGAGGCTGAATCAACGTATGTGTTAAAGATAAATCATTTTCACGGCAATACTCGTAGTAGTTGGCCATATTTTCGGCATAGATGGAGTCCTGTTTTCCAAACATTTCTGCAGCTGAACCATACGCCATCATCCCGACATTAATGTAATCAGGGGAACGTCCCATCATGCCACCGTTATATTTCGCCCATTCTTGCATCATTTTGCGACGTGTCACCAATTCTTCTTTTGTTTTTGGCTGTATAAAAGATGTACCTACCCGTTCACCAGTTGTTGGAGACTCATATGTCATGTAATCCTTTTTGTCTGGATCATGTTGCAAATCGTAAAGTTCTGCCTGAGTTTTCATAACTCCTTTAAAAGCTGGATGTTCAGAAATCTTTCCTTCTACTCGTTTGCCATCAATCCATATATTTGCCTGTGCATTATCAACTCTTTCAATATATTGCTTTCCTGTTTTTGCTGGCATTATTGTTTCCCCCTTAAAAAGTAGTTTTTACTTCCCAAATTGCGGAATATGATGATCACCTATAGCTACATGGATGACCTTTGGTTCTGTATAGAATTCAAACATTGCGTAATGACCGCCCTCTCTTCCAATTCCACTATCCTTCATACCACCAAATGGAATTCGAAGATCTCGTACGTTTTGAGCGTTAATCCAAAGCATACCTGCTTCAATAGCATCCGCCATACGATGTGCTCGTTTTAAATCTTTTGTCCATACAAAACCAGCTAGTCCGTAAGATACGTCATTTGCCATATGAAGTACTTCTTCATCTGTTTCAAATTCGATTACGGCCATAACGGGACCAAAGATTTCTTCCTGACATACTCTCATGTCATTTTTTGCATTTAATAAAAGTGTCGGTGGTACAAAATTACCTGCCTTTACCTTCTCCGGAACCACTCCCTGAACTACTTTACAACCTTCTTGTTTAGCGATTTCTATATATTTTTTTACTTTGTTGTAGTGACCTTTTTCAATTAGCGGTCCAAGCTCAGTTGATGAATCCATTGGGTCACCGATTTTAATGTTAGCGACACGTGCTTTTAATTTTTCAACAAATTGATCTTTAATATTTTTATGCAGGAATACTCGAGAATTGGATGTGCAACGTTCTCCATTAAAAGAGAAAATCCCCCATATTGCTGCATCTAGAGCTCGTTCAAGATCTGCATCATCAAATATAATTAAAGGTGACTTCCCACCTAGTTCCATCGATGTTTTCTTTAACGTATCTGCAGAGTTTTTAATAATAGTGGAACCTGTAGTCGTTTCACCTGTAAATGAAATCGCTTTCACATTTGGGTGAGCAACAAGAGCAGCCCCTGCTGTTTCTCCAAAACCATGAACGACATTAAAGACGCCATCCGGAACTTCAGCTTTATGAATAATTTCAGCTAATTTATTTGCAGTCAATGGTGAAAGTTCAGCTGGTTTTAAAACAACAGTATTTCCAGTTGCTAATGCAGGCGCTACTTTCCAAGTCTCTAACATGAATGGGGCATTCCATGGCGTAATTAACCCTATAACTCCTAAAGGTTTATAAACTGTATAATTAATGAATTCATCATCCATTGGGTAAGATTCGCCATGCAATTTCGTCTCAACCATTCGTGCGTAGAAACGGAAATTTTCTGCAGCACGTGCGGTTTGGTTTCTTGTTTGGCTAATTGGCAGACCTGTATCTAATGATTCTAAGAAAGCAATTTCTTCAATCTCCTCATCGATAAGATCTGCAATTCTATTAATATATTCCATTCTTTCTTTCAATTTCATCTTGCTCCACGGGCCATTCTCAAACGCTTCTTTTGCTGAAAGAACAGCTTGATTTATATCCGCTTCACGGCCCTCAGCGATATAGTTATTTATTTCATTGGTAAATGGATTTTTATTTTCAAAAGTAGCACCTGATTTACTGTCGACAAACTGTCCATTAATATAGAGTTTTATATTTTCTACTTGCGTGTGTTCGTGATTTTTTTTAGTCTCAGTTACTTGAACTTGCATGTGATTACACTCCTCATTCTTCTCTTACTCCTATAATAAGGAGTAAGAGAATTTTTTAGATTTTGAATGATCATTTAGTTACAATTTCATTTGATAAAATGCCATATTGATGTAAAACTTCACGAATTTCGTTTTGCAGTGCCTCAGATGGTAAATCCATTGGCTTACGTAAAACTGGCGTAATTTTACCCATCATACCCAGCGCTGCTTTTACTGGTCCAGGATTAGTCTCTTTGAATAACACATCATTTAATGTCATTAATTCAAAATGAAGATCTAACGCTTTTTCAGTGTCGCCTTCCTCCCAAGCATTGTGCATTTCTGCTACTTTCGCTGGTGCAACGTTTGCTGTAGCGCTAATAGAACCTTTTCCACCGATTGTTAACATTGGGTAGCAAAGAAGTTCAATCCCCGAGAATAGACTAAAATCTCTCCCACAATTTAATAACACTCGATTGACATGTTCAAAATCTTTATTTGACTCCTTGGCACCAATAATATTCGGGCAATCTTCAACAAGTCGAGCCATTGTTGTTACTTCCATATTCACCCCTGTTCTTCCAGGAATGTTATATATAATAATTGGAATATCTACGGCATCTGCAATAGTTTTATAGTGTTTATATAATGCTTGCTGGGAAGGCTTGTTATAATATGGAACTATGACCATCGCAGCATCTGCTTCCATTTCTTGAGCAGCCTTTGTTAGCCGAAGCGCTTCATTATGATTTACTGATCCCGTTGCTGGTATAAATGGAACTCGTCCGTTAATCGTTTTACTTGCTGTTTCCATCACAAGCTCTCTCTCTTCGATCGTTAGAGAACTAGGTTCCCCAGAAGTCCCGGTTACCGAAATACCATGGCTCCCACTTTCTATTTGCCAGTTAATTAAACTTTTAAATGTCTGTAAATCTAAACTTTCATCTTCCTTGAATGGTGTAATAACTGGTGCAATCGAACCTTTTAAACTTTCTTTAGCTTTTCGAATTCTAGACATTTTATCTTCTCCTTTTCATGGAATCATTTTCAAGATTAATGTATCATTAAGTTTGTAATATTTAAAATATTTAAAATGTTCGCAATGCATATAAAATAAATATACTTTCAAAGGAGGAATTTCGTGGATATAAGACAATTGCGATACTTTGCCACTATTGTTGAAGAAGGCCAAATCACTAGAGCAGCAAAAAAATTACATATGGCCCAGCCCCCTCTTAGTCAACAGCTAAAAGCGCTGGAAGAAGAACTTAGTACTCTTTTGATAGTACGAAATGGAAAGAATATAGAACTAACAGCAGCAGGAAAAGTTTTGTATAAGAGAGCAACCCATCTTTTAAGTCAGATTGAAGAAACAATTATGGAAGTGAAAGAAGTAGGGGAAGGTCTTAAGGGTACCTTATCAATTGGATCTGTAAAAACATGCTTTTCTTACCTACCTGAACGCATTCGTTTTTTCCGAGAAAAGTATTCAAACGTTACATTTCGTTTATACGAAGGGGATACCTATCGATTATTGCAAGATTTAAGAAATAGACATATTGAGGTTGCTATAGTCCGGTTACCTTTAGAATCAGAATCAGATGACTTATCCTCACTGCCATTACCTCCGGACCATTTTGTAGCCGTTATCCCTGAGACGTGGAATTATGAAAATACAATAAGACTAGATGAACTTTCAAGTATGCCACTAATGTTGCTACAACGAATTAAGGGTGTTGGTCAATACGAGCTGGTAATAGAAGCTTGTAGAAAATATCACTATGAACCAAATATTGTCTGTCAATGTTCAGACGCTGCTATGATTATGTCTCTAGTTAGAGAAGGTGTCGGTGCTTCCTTACTTCCAAAGTCTGTCTTACGTTCATTTTCTATGAATGGCCTGAAAATATTGGAGCTTGAAGAACTTAGTATTCAATCAGATTCCGCCGTTATCTGGTTGAAGGACCGTTACCTTTCAAAAAGTGCTGTTAAATTTATTGAAACTTTTAAGAGTGAGTATAATTTAAATATTTCACAAGTAGAATGACTCGAATATCTTCATGATTCTATAAATCATATGTGTTGTCGATTAATATTGGGTACATTTCTACCAAAGTAAAAAATACCCGCCTAAGATTCCTCTTAGACGGGTACTTTTTAAAATTTTGCTTGTATATTTTCATTTATAAATTGCTGGCACAATTTAAAAGCGGTGGCAATCCCCACCCTACTGATATAAAAACACACAATTCAAATCCTTATAAACGGTATATCAATGTTACTTCGAATCATCAATTTTCAGAACAGCCATGAATGCTTCTTATAGAAATGTTATATTCAGGCGTATCTATTCGTATTTATGTTTAGCCGTCAAACCTTTTATATATAAGGGTTTGACAGCTGTTTTTTTATTTAATTTTATTCATGGATAATTTGATTTATCGAGCTTTATTTTCTGCAAATGGTGGGGATATGATGGGGAAATTAAATAGACCACTCAGCAATATGGTTTAATAATAAAAAAAGAAACAGAGGAAGAGAAAGCTGCACGTGAAGCAAAAGAAAAAGCATTAGCTGAACAAAAAGCTAAAGAGGAAGCTGAAGCTAAGGCTAAAGCAGAGGCTAAGGCTAAAATAGAAAATGCACCACGTGAACATAAATTAGCATTACAAAAAGCTGAACAGTATGCTTCAACTATGAAAATGTCAAAAGCAGGTATTTATGACCAATTGGTTTCTGAACATGGAGAAAAGTTCCCTGCGGATGCTGCACAATTCGCAATAGATAACATTGTATTTGATTGGAAAGCAAATGCATTAGCAAAAGCTGAACAGTATGCTGAAATAATGAGTATGTCAAACCAAGCTATTTATGAACAACTGATATCGCAACATGGAGAAAAATTCACAGCAGAAGAAGCACAATATGCTATTGATAATTTAAAGTAAATATAATGCCTTCCACAGTTTTTTTATATATAAAATTATAGTCACTCAAACGAGTCGCTTTTTAGATAAGGAGGATTAAATGATTAAAATACATACATTAAAAAACTTACAACAACGTGATGTTTTTGAATTCATGCGCGGCGATTATAAAAATGAACATTGGCATGAATCTTCATTTTTTTTAACAGAAGAAGCATTTACTTTTTTACATCTACATATAGATGAAGTTTTACCGAATTTTAATTACTTTGGCCCAAATTCAGTTAACCTTGAACAATGGAATCAAATCGCTTTCATTGCATGTACTTTAAACAATTCAATGGACATCGATTTCATCCGGTTTTTTAACAAAATAGATGATTGGGTGCAAAAAAATTTCAAAGAACACACTCGTTTCTCGATTTGTGGTCCATAGCAATTTCATAAAAATCTTTAATATTAATCTATGAAAAAAAAGCCCAGGCTCAAAATTAATTGAGTACCTGGGCTTTATAGATTTTTTTATGGCTATTAATGCTAAGTATTATTTAACAAAAAACGTTTTGATTTTTGAATTATTCTAGCTGGAAGTAAGATATTAATATCCTCTGTTGGTTTCCCCACTAATACAAACCTAATACTTTCCACATCTGTAACTTTATTAAGATCGACAGGCAATATTACTTCTGAATTCGCTGGTACGATTATTTGATCTAACTCCTCTACCTTATAGTCTGCAATAATTTTAAATGCGATTCTAATTTATAATCACTCGGATTATTAATAGCTAAATAATAGTTTTTTTTCTCAATAGAATTAACTTCATTTGATAAATTTAAATCTTCATATAATTCTAAAGAAAGCCTATTCATTTCTTTAGAAATTCCTACTTTATCAACTTCTTTATAATTCTGATACTATGTCAAGAAAATGGACAGGGAAAATTGAGATTTTGCTTTAAATCTAAGCGCGCTATCGCTTGCTCGCCTCACAAATAATTTAAGGGGCGTAACCCTTAAATTATTTGTGAGGTTAAAAGGGTTTAATTATATGACCTTAGTTTTTTGTGAAGTTTTGAAATATTGCTTTTCGTATGCAATGGGCGACATATAATTTGTAAAAGAATGGATACGCTTGTAGTTATAAAAACTAACGATGTATTCAATGATACTTTTCTTGGCCTGATCTCTCGTTTTATACTTTTCATGAAAAACTAACTCTCTTTTGATGACGCTATGAAATGACTCGATACATGCATTATCGTAACAGTTTCCTTTTCTACTCATACTTGTAATCATTCTGTTAGTTCGTAACACTTGTTGGTATTCCTTCGACGCATACTGGCTCCCACGATCTGAATGATGAATGAGCCCAGGCGTTGGAGTCTGAGTTCTGATTGCTCGTTTTAAGGCGAGGATCACTAATTCCTTTGTCATTCTCTCATCCATTGCCCAACCGATGATTCGTCTTGAAAACAACTCCATAATCGTTGCTAGATAGAGCCAACCTTCACTGGTCCATATATACGTAATGTCAGCTACCCACGCTTGTCCAGGGCGTTCTACTTTAAATTGTTGGTCTAATAGATTTGGATATACTGGTAGATTATGTTTTGAATTCGTCGTCGCTTTGTATTTTTTCACTGTTTTTGAGCGAATGCCTTCTTCTTTCATAATTCGCGATACTGTTTTTTGCGATACAGAGACTCCTTCTGAATTCAATTGTTTTGTAATTTTCGGACTACCATAATTTCTTCTTGAGTCCAAATACACTCGTTTTATTTGGCTGGTTAACTTTTCTTTCCGTTCTTTTTGATTACTCTTTGGTCGGTTCAGCCACTCGTAGTAACCACTTCTTGAAACACCTAATACTTCGCACATCTTTGCCACACGGAATTCGTGTCGGTGCTGTTGAATAAAGTTGTAAATTACTTCCGGTCTTTCGCAAAGATGCCCATAGCCTTTTTTAAGATGGCATTTTCCTCTTCTAGGTCACGTATTCTTTTTTCTAATTCTTTATTTTCCTTATCCTCAGGCTTTAAATTCCCACTACCAACAAATGCAACTTCGCCATCTTTACTAAATTTCTTTACCCAATTGTGTAATGTCTGTTCTGCAAGATCCAGCTCACGTGCAACCTCAGCAACTCTCTTGCCACTTTCAACTAATTGTACTGCCTCTAATTTAAATTCTTTGTCATAACTTTTTCGTTTTGTCATCTTAGACACTCCTAGTAAATTGTTAAGATTATTATACTTTATAAACTCCCAATTCTCTGTGTCCATTATTTAGACTAACATCATTCACATCAACTATCGAAGGTTTAATATTACTATTCAAAACCTCTAGAGAAAAATAGTTATGTGATACTACTTCTTGTGTCTGTTTTATTTCTAACTCTTCTTCGATATCTTTTTCAAGATACTTTTCGCCTAATAAATAAATAATATGTTCCCCAGCTGGTAATCCCGTTAAAGTTAAATCAACTTTCTTCTCCCCATTTTTCGGAACAACAATTTCGTGATACTGTGCTTTTTTACCATTTATATCAATTATAATCGGGTTATTATCATTTTCTAAAAAGGAATAAATTATTAATTTTTCGTCTTTTTGAGTGCTGTGAGTAAGTATATAAGAAGCTTGTATTTCTCCATTGCTATCTGTTTTAAAAGCCAACTTATTTCTATCAATTTCAAATTGTTTCTCGATATCAACCTCAACTCGCCTTCTCTCAACAGTTTTCTCAACAGTTTTCTCAACAATTTCCTTTTTAGATGAATCTACTCTCTCCTCATCTCTACCTTTCATAAGTATTATTATTAACAACATGACAATTAGGATTGAACAAAAATATATTATCGCTTTTTTTTCCCTTCTCATCTCAAACTCCCTAGTTTTACAATTTTTTATTTAATAGCAAAACAACCACAAAGAATTACACTTTGCGGTTGAATAAAAATTTTATTTTACTTCCTTTTTCTCAGTTGTTACCTTAGTATCATTTACTAATCCCAAATCAACATAATGAACACCTTCAGCAATCATTGTAGACCCAACTACCCCTGTATTCCCTGTAGTTTGAGAAACAACCATCCCTTTAGAAAAATATGCAATATCAGAATCAGTATCTAATTTCACAAGTTTACTTGACCCTTTATCTTGTCTATATAGTACCCCATGAACTGAATAACTAGCCGCAACTTCATCAAGTGTTGTAGCACTAGTTCCATCCCAAGTCAAACCATCTTTATTTAAATAAGTATGTCCCTCTCCACCTACAATAGGCTTAATAGCCTTTGGATTATTGTCTTGATCTTCAAAAAGTATTGCATGTGAGGGAGGTAAATTATCTAAATCGGGGTTATCAGGATCAATCCTACCAGGTACTGTCAACAACCATTCCGGCGTGTTTACTTCTAGATTATTTACATTTATTTCTTCTGCGAAACTATTAGTTGAAAAATAAGGCGTAACAGTGATTCATATTGCTGCAAGTAATATAACAATTTTTTTCATTTTTATCCTCTTTTCATATTTATATTACGAGCCATAGCATCACTTACCCTCGAGTTAACTACACACTATCATTACCAATATAACCATTTCAATGGTAATTTACCGCCATTTTTTGGCGGTATTAACAACACTTTTTTGGCGGTATAATTATAAATTACAATAAATCACGCCACACCCCGCCATATACAACGCCTATTTTCGGGCGCGATATTCTCTTTTTCACAGTTCAAAAGTTTTATTTATTTCATGTTTAACACAGAATGTTTGACATTTATATTTAAACTACTCTTTTCTTATTCATTATTTTTGAATGATAATTTCACAAATCTGTCATTTTTATTCTATTAATATTCATCAAAAAAAGACCAGCTCTGCTAAATTTGCTTTGCTGGTCATTGATAATTATATGATTAAATTCAATAGGTACCGTACTGATTTTGACTATTTTTTATTATTTCTGCGTTGCTGAATCGTAATATTCAACCCTAATAAACGATCAGTTGTCATTGCTCCACTTTGAAAATCCTTCAAATGTGAAGCTTGGATAATACCATCCTTTACAGCCTGTGCAATATAATTTTCCGTTTCAGTCTTCATAGCCACCTCACTGAGAAAATGGCCAGAGATGCTGCAAACATCTTTGATTCATTCGCTCAAGATATATAAGAATTGCTAACGTATTTTTTTATGGTGGGGAATTGGTGGGGAACCCCACCATTTGACCCTAATATAAATTAACTAAATACGTCACAAAACCTTATCATTACTGAATTACTTCGAATCATCCATCTTCAGAACAGCCATGAATGCTTCTTGTGGTACTTCGACTGAACCTACTTGTTTCATACGTTTTTTACCTTCTTTTTGTTTATCAAGAAGTTTTCGTTTACGGGAAATATCCCCACCGTAACATTTTGCTAAAACGTTCTTACGCATCGCTTTAATTGTTGAGCGCGCCACAATTTTTTGGCCAACTGCTGCTTGAATTGGCACTTCAAATTGTTGACGTGGGATTAATTCTTTTAATTTTTCAACGATGACTTTACCGCGCTCGTACGCAAAGTCACGGTGTACGATAAAGCTTAGTGCATCGACTTGCTCACCATTTAATAAGATATCCATCTTCACTAGTTTTGAAGTCTGATAACCAATGAGTTCATAGTCAAATGACGCATAGCCCTTCGTATTTGACTTTAAATAATCAAAGAAATCATAAACGATTTCTGATAACGGCATTTCATAAATAATGCTGACACGTGTAGTATCGATATAATCCATTGTCATGAAGTTACCGCGTTTTAGTTGACAAAGCTCCATAACAGCTCCTACATAATCGTTCGGTACCATGATTGTAGCTTTTACATATGGTTCTTCCACTCGATCAATTTTTTGAGGATCCGGCATAAATGACGGGTTGTCAACCTTAACTGTAGATTCATCTGTCATGTGAACATTATAAATTACAGAAGGCGCTGTTGTGATTAGATCAATGTTAAACTCACGCTCAATACGCTCTTGAATGATTTCCATGTGTAAAAGCCCTAAGAAGCCACAGCGGAAACCAAATCCTAGTGCTTGTGATGTCTCTGGCTCATATTGAAGAGCAGAGTCATTAAGCTCTAACTTTTCTAACGCTTCACGTAAATCATTATATCTCGCTGTATCAATTGGATATAATCCGCAGTATACCATTGGATTTAAACGACGATAACCTGCTAATGGCTCAGTTGCTGGGCGATTAGCAAATGTAACTGTATCCCCCACACGAGTATCACCTACATTTTTAATCGATGCTGTTAAATACCCTACGTCACCAACTGTTAATTCAGACTGTGCTACAACTTTCGGTGTGTGTACACCAACTTCAATAACTTCAAATTCTGCTCCAGTAGCCATCATACGAATTTTATCGCCAGCTTTTACTGTACCTTGCATAATTCGAATGGAAATAATAACACCTTTATAAGCATCATAAACAGAGTCAAAAATAAGGGCTTGTAACGGTGCATCTGGATCACCCGTTGGTGCAGGCACTTTCTCTACAATTTGCTCTAAAATATCTTCAATTCCGATACCGGCTTTGGCAGATGCTAAAACCGCTTCAGAAGCGTCTAACCCGATTACGTCTTCAACTTCTTGACGTACACGCTCTGGATCTGCTGCTGGTAAATCGATTTTATTGATAACTGGTAAAATTTCTAAGTCGTTATCAAGCGCTAAGTAAACGTTTGCCAGTGTTTGCGCTTCAATGCCTTGTGCTGCATCGACAACTAAAATTGCGCCCTCACAAGCAGCTAGACTACGTGATACTTCATATGTGAAATCGACGTGTCCTGGTGTGTCGATTAAATGGAATGTATACACTTCGCCATCTTTAGCTTCATACTTTAATTGTACTGCATTTAATTTAATCGTTATGCCTCGCTCACGTTCTAAATCCATTGAGTCGAGGAGCTGTGCCTTCATTTCACGAGATGTTAATGATTTCGTTTGCTCTAAAATACGGTCAGCAAGCGTTGATTTCCCGTGGTCAATATGTGCAATAATAGAGAAATTTCGTATATTCTCTTGTCTTTTTAAACGTGCTTCTCGGTTCATCTTTTCCACTCCTAATTAAACTATAATGAATTATACTATGAAAGATATGCAAAGTACAACAACAACTAAACTAGAAAGCCTATTACATCAATACTTGTAAGGGTTTTATGTGGTTTTTAGATTTTGCAAGTTAATGTATATTACAGCATGATTTTGGGGCTATTTGGGGCAAGTTTGGGGCTAATAAAATACGGCGAGCGTGTGTAAAGAAATGCGTGAGTAAGAAAGATTGAGGCTAATTGTTTCGACCTTTTTTAAAATTATAAGAATATCTCACTTACATAAAAAATAGCACTGTACATATTTGTCCAAGGAATATGTTCAGAACATCTTTCGCATTTATCTACGTATTTATCACGTAAAATACCATTTTCTAAAAGACATGCCATTGTTTATCCGATTAAACTTTACGAGTATAATTCAAAACATTTCCCGAAGATTTACGAGGTAGTTATCAAGAAATCGACCGCTTCCTCACAGATGAAAATGATCAAATCCAGGGCGGCATATTAGGAGAAATTTGTTGGAATTGGTTAGAGATCCATACACTGATGATTGATGAAAATATTCGTGGATTATGTTACGGTTCCTAACTTATTAGTAGAAATCGAACAAATTACTTTAAGTAACAAATGTTATGCCTCTCCGTTTGTCAGAATTGTTTTCTAAGTTATGTCTAGGCCAGCTGTTAAACCGCTTGGCGCTTTAATAATGCACTTCAAGACCCCACAAAAAGCTGATTGGCCATTTTACAACGGGCAATCAGCTTTTTTGTCGTTTAGAGATAATTAATATACGTTGAATTGAAAACTACTCGCCACTTAGCTAACGCTTGAAGTGGGCGTCTTCTGTTGGGATCTGATAAAAAATCCTACCGACAACGCTCGGCGCTTGGGGATACCACCCGCAATAAACTAGACAGAAAACTACTGTCATTATTTTCGCCTATCACAGTAGGCGCCTTCGCTGAATGATAGAATAGATCTTTTCCAATATATCCAGTAAAGCAATAGTTGCTTACCCGAATTGCCACGGACGATTTGTGCCCGCTTTTTTCCTTGGCTTATTGGTCCCTAATTCTTCTCGACTCATTAATTGCGGTTCCATTCCCTTTTCGATTTGCGAACTAAGTGCTCTCGAAAGTGTATACACATTAGGTGCAAAATAGACCCGATTTGACTCTAATTGGCAAATAGGACAAGTTGATTTGTCTTTATTCCCTGCCATTGATTTAAAAAATAACGTAAAATCTCCACAATCATTGCAACGAAATGTGTAACTAGGCAAGAATAAACCTCCTTATCCTATCATTTTGGCATAATATTTTTATCGAATATTTTTGTAGGGATTGCAATGGTACAACAAGCATTTGGAACATCGACTATGCCATTGATTCGACTTTCAACTGGTGCTGTACTCAGCAACATATAGGCTTGTTCACCTGTATAACCCAGCGTTTTTAAATACTCAATGGCATTCAAGCATGCCCGACGAAACGCAAGAGTAGCATCTAAATAATGTTGTTTCCCATCCTTATTATCTACTGAAATCCCTTGGAAAACGAGGAAATCATTATAGTTTGGATCTACTGGGCCGGGTTGGAATACAGGATTTTCGTAAATTTTATAGGTTTCCATGCCACCTTTAATGACATCCACCTTTAGATCAATCCATCCTGCCATCTCGATACCACCACAAAATGTGATTTCTCCATCCCCTTGTGAAAAATGAAGATCTCCTACCGATAACTTCGCTCCCTCCACAAATACCGGGAAGAAGATTTTCGTCCCTTTAGATAGATTTTTAATATCACAGTTCCCTCCATTTTCCCTTGGTGGTACTGTTCGAGCTCCTTCCTTAGCTACTCGATCAAACTCAGCCCCTTTTAATGTGCCGAGCACTGCCCTCTCCGGAGTCGGTGCATTGGCCAACGTTGGAACCCGGTCTGGGTTGGTCATGATGAGTTCTTTTTCTCGTTCATTCCATTTTTGCAAAAGTTCCATAGAGGGAGCAACGCCTATTAAGCCAGGATGAATAATCCCAGCAAACTTTACACCAGGTACATGTCTCGAAGTCGTATAAATGCCTTCAAAATCCCAGATTGATTTAGCTGCTTCTGGAAATTCTTCAACTAAGAAACTTCCCCCATTCTCTCTTGCGAAAATGCCGTTAAACCCCCACGCCGAATCTTGAAAAGTACCAATATCTAAAATATCTACGACAAGTAAATCTCCAGGTTCAACGCCGTTCACATAGACCGGTCCACTCAACACATGAACACGTGCAAGATTCACATCCCGAATATCATTTGGACTATCATCATTTTTAATTTGTCCATCTGTCCAGTCTTTACATTCCATTCTAAAAGAAGTGCCTGGATCTACTGAAAATGCTGCTGGTATGTCAGGGTGCCATCGATTGTGACCAGGATGCGCCTGTTCTTCCATTGATTTGCTTAAATCTAGTTTGTACAGAGTTTTCACCATTTGATTTACTCCCCCCAGTTTCTATGTAAGAAATGTATGCGTTTTCATATTATCAAAGATAAATAGTAGTGTCAAATTATTCCGAATATTCCATCTTCCAATTAAGAAACAAACTAGAATGAATTGAGGGCAGTCAAATGTATTATTTCTTTTTAAAAACCTCACACATTCAGTATCCCCCTCAACTCATCACAATTCCCCAAACGTTCTGATTGTTTACTAGAAAAATGGATGCAAACAACTATTTATATAAAGTTGTATTATTTAATTTCTTTGTCATTTATTGTGCATCTAAAAATGGTTTGTAACTAGGCTCATTAATCTTTTTTTATGCAAATATGGATTGACAATAAAGTACAGTATATTGGAACGCCAATGTAGAATGAAAATCTCGTATCTGGATTGGAGGCTGTGTCTATCAGATTTACGGCCATGTATTGAAGGAATTAGAGGAGCAGTCTGTAACACTGTTTAGTCAAAGTTTTATTGGCAAGTGGGGCAAATTTTAGGGCTAACAACTAGTCCTACACGTTCTGAACCCTTGATATAAAGGGATTTCTTGAAACTTCAAACTAATATGAATTATATTATGAACCTTATATAAACCACAACATTTGAACGGTATAAAGGCAGTCAAATCAATCGTTATTCTGATGGATGTGCCATTTCCTCTGGAAAACATTACGAAAAGCGATAAGAAGGTGGCTGCAAAAGGTGGTTCCTATACCCTTAACAAAAAATAGCCAGCTACACCTAAAACATGGTGCATGCTGGCTACTTTATTACTTAATGATTATCTATCGATTGTTGAATAAGGTTTGTTAACGTATCAATACCTTTTTGTTCTAAATGTACGCCGTCTGGAGCAAAGAACTCTGGATGGTTGATTGCAGCCGAATGCCAATCAATCAATGTAATATTATCTTGCTCTTGAGCTTTTTGTTGTAATGAATAATTCACTTTACCTTCCCAAGGTCGCGGTACCCGAGCATTCACTAAATAAATATCGGCATTTGAGAAAGCTCCAAGTAGTGCATCAATCTGATCATTCGAGAAGAAACCATTTGTACCAAGTTGAATAATAACTGCTTTATCTGGTTGATTAAAACTAGCATAATTTGGTGCCAGTTTGACAGCTTGTGAAACTTGGCGACCAATTTTTGCATCAATTGTAATGTTAGGATAGACCTGATGTAAGCTTTTAGCAATATCTATCATGACAGAATCTCCAATGGCTAATATTCCAGTATAAGATTCATCGATAGCGTTAGCAGCTGTATCATCTTCCTCCTGTTCAGGCTCTTTTATGTCCGGTTGAGTACTAGTTTCAACTTTCTCATCCTCGACATTCGATGAATCACTTTCTGCTGTTTCTTTTTTCGTTACGGTATCGTCCTGCTTAGCAGCTGATTCTGCACCATTAATTTTAACTTCTGTTATCTGGGATTCTTTTGATTCCGTTTGTTCTTTTCCTACGACACCTGTCATTCCAGTCAAAAATACTAAAAGGCATAGAGGAATGAGCACCGTTGAAATTTTTCTAGTTACCGAAAAGCTTCCCCATTTATTTTTATTAAATTTAAGGTACTGTCGGTAATAAGAACGGAATCCTTCCTTACGTATGGGCATTTCGATAAAACGATACGATAATTCAGCAATTATCAAAATAAGAACTAACTGTAAAGCAACTCGCCAGTACGAAGGATTGCCTATTTCGTGGACTGGCGTACCTAATACGATAATCGGATAATGCCATAAATAAATTCCATACGATCTTGAACCAAGCCAACGTAGAGGCTTCAAAGAAAGTATTTTCCCTAAAAAGCTAATAGGATGACAAACACATGCTATTAATACAGCTGCATTCAAACAAAATAGGAACATACCTCCTCTATATAAGAAAGTTTGATATTCATCTACAAAAATAATACTTAAAATGAAAATAGTAAAAGCAACCACGCTGATAATATTTAGTTTATTGACATGGTCAGTAGATAGTTTTTGTGACGATAGTCTTTTCATCGGCCAAACGAGAGCTAACCAACAGCCTATTAGTAATTCAAAGCAACGCGTATCTGTCCCGTAATAGACACGACTCGGATCAGCTCCAGGCTCATACAGTATGCCCATTAACGTAGCTGAACATAATGCACCGATAAAGATGAAAATGGCTAATTTACTCTGCTTTTTAACAATATAAAGCCCAATCATTAACAGAATCGGCCAAATAATATAGAATTGTTCCTCAATAGCTAAAGACCATAAATTTTTTAAAGGTGAAGGGGATCCGAAACTATCAAAATAAGAGAGTTTATGAAAAATGAACCACCAATTACTTGAGTAAAAAATAGAGGATATTGCATCTCCGCGCAATGTATTGAGAAGTTCCTGATGAAACAGGGTCGCCCAAGCGAATGAAGTAATAATCATTACGTATGCAGCAGGTAGTAAGCGTCGAAATCGACCCAGCCAAAATTTCCCTAATCCTACTGTTAACTGATTTCCTTTTAAAGGTAATATGGTAGAGGTTATTAAGTAACCTGATAAAACAAAAAAGATATCTACTCCTAGGAACCCACCACTGGCCCAGCTGAAGTTAAAATGATATGCAATAACAGCTAGTACTGCTAAAGCTCGAATCCCATCAAGCCCAGGGATATAACGATGATTAAACGTCTTGCCTGACATAATATTCCTTCCTCTTCTTCCAATAATATACAAAACCTATTAAGTAAACTTTACTAAAGCCAAACATCGTCCCCTTTTAAATAACATTCAGTACACTCACTTATATGATTGACGGGTGAGTAACTATAAAAGTTTATATAAAATGATAGCTTAGAAAATTTTTATCAAGCTTGTTGATTTACTATATTTCACTAGCATATTGAAGATGAAGTTGAATTCCGCTCCAAATGGCTCGCTTTCCTCGAGCACCTTCCGCTACAAAACTAAAAAGTCTCTTTCAGACAGCTAGTAGTTCTAGAGAAACAACACCCCGATATTTTTCAATCAATTCGCATGAATTTTTATATTTAAATTTCCCTTTTATCACATAAACAACACAATTAATCTCTTCATATGTATAGTTGTGCTTTATCCTTTTGGAATACTCTCTAATTTTTTCTATAATCTTGCCGTCAAAAAAGCATCTCCAAAAATGGTAGATGCTTTAAAAGCGTATTTCGCCTATTGCATATGCCGTTACAAAACTTCCACAACTCAAATCTTTATGATCCGACTTGAAAATTATAAGACAAGAAATGAACAATTTAAAGGTCTAACCACTATTTTTTCTAAAAAAAATTCTTGGTAATTTTGCTAACAATAGGATTCATCACTTAAAAGTAAGGGATAACAAATGTATGCCAAGGATAGAAGTTGATTGGAGTAGCGTCTGAGCGACTTCTTACGTCTTGTGATAACGCCTTCGTGACGTGACCACACAGCTAATCGGACGCCCCCAGAAAGCTCTGTGCGAAAGCGAAGCGTCAGCCCAGCTAGAACGGAAATCAATCACGTTATAGTGTGTCTACTTGTCCAAGATTGTTAAGTAAGACGTTCTTACAAAAATCGGCAAAAAGGATGTCATCTTAAACAATCCATCTTTTTGCCAATTCCAATATATAAATTATAGTAATCTTATACTAGTTTTAAAATAAGATGCGTATTAATTTTGTTTTCCTGTAACAAAGGATTTTGCAATAGCTTTTCCTATAACGGCAATTGTACGATTCAATTCTTCTTCTGTATTATCAATTCCACCTAGTTCGATTAAAATCATTTCTTTTGTTAAATCCTGATTATAGCGTCCATCTACATTGTCACCACTTTTAGAGATAACACCTCTTGAAATTTCTGGCACAATTTCATTCATAGAAGCAGATAGACTTTCTGCATAAGCAGTATTCCATCTATAATTCTTATGCTCTGCACCCACGACAATTGCAATACGTGCATAGGATTCGTTGTTATGTGTGATTGTTGTTGCTTTTCTCTTAGCAGAATCTCTATGCAAATCAATAACTAAGTCATAGGATTGCTCTTGTAAACGTTTTGATAAGTAAGGACGCACCGTGTTGTAGGAAGCCGGAAAAGTTTTTCCCTTACGTTTCAATTCCTTCATAACATCAACCTCTAAAACGTCCGTCTGTATACCGTTCATGCTAAAATGCTTGGAAATAGTATCTTGTAAATTATAAATATTTGTTTTTTCATCATAAACGGCAGCTTTCCCACTAACAGCTTTTACCATCGGTTGATATGATTCTTGCGAATGCGTAAATAATAATAATACTTTAAACGGATCTTTTGCCTGCTCTTGTGTCTCCTCTTTTGTCTGCTCTTTTGTCTCCACTTTTGTCTGCTCAAGTGCACTTTGTTCAGCTATATTAGTAGCAGCATACACGACTTGTTGATCCTCTGGTTCTTTAATCGGAGTCGATGCTTGCTTGTTGAACGGAAGTTGCCCAGCAATGACAGGTAATACGAAGAAGAACAATAATAAACCAAATGACCACTGTAGTTTTTTTAGCAAAGTCACACCCTCCTCCCCTTAACGTATGGAGGGGATGTGCCTTTTAGAACGAAAAAAACTATAGATTATTTGCCCATTTCATAAGCATAGATGACACGAGTTTCGCATACTTATCTATCCAGTAATCGGCTTCCTTTGGCGTAACCATCAGTTGTGTATGAGAGCCTGAAAATGTCTCAGCAAACAATTGCTGACGCTCTTCTTTGGTCCAAGTAGCCCATTCACCGAAAATTGGTTTTACTAAAGACATATCTAGCTCTTTATTGGTATCTGGTTGCCAAGATGATAATGACAATTTTGATGAAGGTTTACTCCGTTCTGCAACTCGTGCAGCTATAGAGCGTAGCATTAACTCTACAGCATCTGCAATTAATACAGGTGCATCAACGACTGTTGGGATACCAATGGCGGTAACAGGAATGCCAAGCATTTCATATGAAATTTCCTTACGCTGATTTCCTACGCCTGAACCAGGATGTATTCCTGTATTCGTTAATTGAATTGTTTTACATAAGCGATTACTAGCTCTTGTTGCAAGTGCATCTACGACAATAATCAATTTGGGTTTTAGTCGTTCAGCCACTGCCGCTACAAATTCACCTGTTTCATAACCCGTTTGCCCTGTAACACCTGGCGCGTACATGACAAACTTTTCATCTATAACCTCTAGACTATGCAAGTGATCAATAAGATAGGGTCCTATAGCATCGGGTGTAATGGTACGATTACCTAGGCCAATAATTAAAATTTTGTCAGCTTCATTCCATGACATTTCTTCATGCATTTTTTTAAAATTCACAAGCAATTCTTTTTCAAGCTGCTCAAATCCATCCTGATCATCAAGCGTCAAAGTAGGTACGGAAAGTGTAATGTACTGTCCTTTCTTCTTACCAATTTGCTTCTCACCATCTGCATTAACGAGCACATCAGTGATTTTTACCCGACCGGTATTCCGATCTTCTATTTGGACGCCAGGCTTTTCCTCAAGCGTTTCTTTTTGTTCTTTCGTTTGATGTAAAACGACCTCTTCCGACTCATCAATTAAATCCGTACGTTGCCAATTTAAATTTTGCATACAGTTCACCTCAACCGTAGTTTGTTCAAACTGTCAAGTAAATATTCTTTGCATTTATCTATTGCAATTTAGCCTAGCGTTTGTTAAAATGATTTTTGTTGTATTGACACAAGAAATCAATGAGAAGATATCATCTCGTACCTAATTTAGGAGGTGAAAGATATGCCAAACATTAAATCTGCGATTAAACGCGTAAAAGTTAACGCTAAAGCTAACGCTGCTAACACTCAAGCTAAATCTGCAATGCGTACTACAGTGAAAAAAGCTGAAAACGCTGTTACTGCTAATGCTGAGAACGCACAAGAACTTTTACAAGCAGCTTACAAATCTTTAGATAAAGCAGCTTCAAAAGGACTTATCCACAAAAACGCGGCGGCTCGTAAGAAGTCTCGCCTTGCTAAAAAAGCGTAATTGTTATAAAGATCAGTATACTCTATTTAGAGTAGCTGATCTTTTTAATTTTTATAGATAATTAATTACATCTAAGCCGAAATTGTCTTTGACGCCTTACTTTCGCTCAAAAACATTTGCTGTATGAAAATAAAGAGCTGCCCATATTGCTTAGGACAGCTCGCTGATATGTGTTTTCTCTCTAAACAATCACTGTAGCTTAAAGTTGGCGCAGTAAAAAGAGTTCTAAATAACGCTCACGATTGCCCCCTGCTGTTTTCAGCTGTAAATCGACCTCTGCTAACTGATATAATGCTTTCAATAAACTTTCCTCTGACGGACGATTACGCTGCTCAACCATAAGTTTGACACGATAAGGATGTATTTTTAAATTTTTTGCAATTTGCTGTGGGTGATAGCCTTTTTTTAATAAGTAAAATACATTGGACATCGTACGTACATTTGATGCAAGTAATCCAACAAGCATGATGGGTTCTTGCTTTTGACGTAGTAAATCATGATAAATAGACAATGCCCCTACTGAGTCATTGGCAAAATATGCATTTAACATTTTAAAGGCATCCTGCTCTAACGTTTTTGCCACTAAATCCTCGACTAACGTAGCAGTAATTTCACCACTATCTCCTAAATACAAAGTTAGCTTCTCAATTTCCATTTGCAACTGTAGCATGTTCGGTCCTACCATTGCGACAAGCTGCTCAATCGCATTTTGTGTTATGCTGTTCCCTTCTGCTTTGACTCTACTTTGAATCCACACAGCTAAGTCCTGCTCCTTTGGTGTTTCAGCTTGAACTAAAAAAGCATGCTCCTTCATCATTTTAGTCACTTTTTTTCGTTCATCCAATTTCTCATAAGGTGCGATAAAAACTGTGACTGAAAAATCGGAAGGGTTAGCTAGCCATGTTTCTAAGCGCTTTACATCATGGTCAATTTTTTCTTTTCCTTTTTCAGTTGCCTTTAAAAAGGATGCATTTTTAGCAATTATTAACTTGCGCTCAGAGAAAAATGGAATTGTATCTGCTTCATCTATCACGACATCCACTGGCATTTCTTCCAAATCAAATGTTGACATCTCGATCTCTTCTTCGGGCCCTACTGCTTCTTTTAACCGTTTAACTGTTTCGTCTATAAAATAGCTTTCTTCACCAACAAGTAAATAAACTGGTGAAAGCTGTCCTTTTTTAATATTATTCCAAACCGTTGAAATCATAATTTTCCCTCCATCTAGCAATACTACTAGTATACATGATTTGAAATTCCTTTGTGACTTTGACCGAATTGTGTCGATTCCTTGCCACACGGCGAATTCTCCTTTTCGATATAGCTTTTCTGAAAATGTTGCCTTATAATAAATAACAGAATTGGAGGGATAACAATGAATCCATTTGAAGGAAAAAACATACAATGTCGCCGTAACGATGCAATCGATTCTGGTGTTGGTTTCGGTGTATCATTTGGAGCTTTCACAGTTATGTTTTTCATCGCAATCATAGTAGAATTCGTATCTAGATAATTGAACTTTATTTACGTAGGAAAAGACCTTGCTCATTGGACAAGGTCTTTTTCCTTTTTCACGGACCAACTATTTCCCCGAATTCGTACTTCAATCGTCCCATCTATTCCGGTTGTTAAAGTAGATAAATTTCGACTTGTAAAACGCTCTACTACTTCATCATGTGGATGACGATAGCGATTATTGAGTCCAGCGCTAAAAATGGTTAATTCAGGCTGTAACAGCTCTACAAATGGCTCAATGCTAGATGTTTTACTACCATGATGTCCAGCCTTCAACAACGTCATGCCCGCTAATTGCGTGTTGTAAAGATTAATAAGCTGCCGTTCACCATGCTCCTCTAAGTCACCCGTTAACAATGCTCGAAATGATCCCTGTTGCAAATACAAAACAATTGAATCATCATTCCCCTCATAATGGGTGTCACGGGGCCATAAATATTGAAAGCTAGTATTTCCTATGCGCCAAGTTGTTCCATCCATCTTTTCTTTCACGGGAACCTTGTGCTTTTTGGCTTCCAGCAGTAAATCTCGCATCATAGGCTGATCCATTGAACCAGGAGTGAGGTGAATTTCATGCATATTAATCTCTTGCAAAACCTCCTCAGCCCCCTCCATATGATCCGCATGAGCATGAGTGACGATAAAGATATCAATGTTTCGTATCCCTTTTCCTTTTAAAAACGGTACAACAACCTGTCTCCCAACCTCATATAAGCTATCTGAAGCCTTCCATAGGTCCTGCTCCATGCGCAGTAAGCCTCCTGAATCAATAACATATACAGCTCTTCTAAACGGTAATTCAATAACTATACAATCACCTTGACCAACGTTTAAAAACGTAAGTTTCGTTTCATTAAAAAGCATCGGCAATAAATGAATACATAATGCAGGAATGAAAATTACAACTGCAAATTTACCATAATGCTTTTTCTCTAAAAAATAGAAGCCTGCTAACACACTGATCAATGCCACGCAAATAAGCCAAATAGCAGGTTTTCCTGGCGACCACAGCTGAAACGGCAATTCCTGAATATATAAAATGAACTTCGTTAACCACACACGGAGCGGCTCGTACCCAATAAATAAAACTTTTGCTACTGGCATCGAAATAATCGTTACAACAAACAATACAATATTCATAGGTAAAATAACAAAGGAAAACAATGGTACGAAAATAATATTTGCTAAAAATGAAGAAATAGAAATTTCATAAAAATGATGAAGTAATAATGGATAAACAAGAAGCTGACAAACAAATGTTATGAAAAATGAGCGGATTAGCCAATTCGTAGACTGCTTAAAAATGACACCCGAATAGACGAGACTAGCCGTTGCTAAATATGACAACTGAAAGCCAATCTGATAAATGACACCTGGTTCAAGTAGCACAAAGCATATAAAGCTAATGGCTAGAGCATCATCAATAGATATTTGCCACCTAGCGTAGCGCATCAGCATGATTAATTCAACGACAGATACTGCGCGCCATACGGAAGGAGCACCACCCGCTATCACCCCGTATATAGGTAAAATGATGAGCAGAACTAAAGTCGCTATTTCTTTTCGTATGCCTACACGTAGAAGACCTTCAAAAAACAACCATGAGACGAGTGCCACATGCAGACCAGAAATGGCAAATAGATGTGTGATGCCAAGCTTTTGATAGGCTCGTTGAAGCTCATGATCGACTTGATCCTGTAATCCTATTAGCAGTGCTTGTGCCTCTGCAACTAATGACTTGGGAAATGTAGTTTCAATATGTTTTTTCATAAAGTTTCTCTGTTTAGCAAGAAACGAACGAATGGATTTTTTCTCTTCTTTAAAGGTCCAGCTTGAAACTTCAAATATTCCACTAGCACCTTTACTTATTAAATATTTTTCCATAGAAAATGCATAAGCATGTGCAGGCGGAGAAGGTGCTATAAGTTCTCCTTGAACAAGGTAAGTCCTGCCTGTTAATGACGTATTTTCATAAAAGCTTTTCTCTTGTTCTGAGGAGAATGTATACACGACATACAACTTCTCACTTGTTTCAGTTTTTACAAAGCCTCTGAGTTTTTGACCATTTATTTTATATTCACTCGACCAAGTTATTTGGAATGTTGACGGTAGAGGGGAAGGTTCCGTCAGTTGAAATGAAACGATGAAGAAATAGGAAAGAAATCCAATGACTATAACAAGAGCTGAAATTAAACGGGTCTCCCCTTTCATCTTAAGCCATAACGCGAAAAGCAGAAGAATAGCTAGTAGCCAAGCTGACTTGTGTGCCGCTATTGAAGCTACAAGTACAGCTAGCGCTACGTAAACCCATTTATGTTTTAGAGCTTTTTGCCAAATAATGCACTCACCTTCTGTTCATATGGGAGCAATTTTTCTGCAGGCATACCACTCTCACGAAGCTCGTTTAGCATGTCTATGTACAAGGCTAATTTTTCGTCGCTTAAAAAGTCGATTTTACGTTCATCAAATGGAACGTGAACAACTTCTACACCTGCTTTTTCAAATAATTCCTGTACATAAGGGTTATTTTTATAATCAGTAGCGTAATAGACGCGTTCAATACCTGCTTGAATAATAGATTTCGTACATGGTAGACACGGGAAATGTGTCACATATAAGTCTGCACCTTTTGTGGGCGTACCATATTTAGCACATTGTAGAAGTGCATTCATCTCAGCATGCACTGTACGCACACAATGATTATCAACAACATAGCAACCTTCTTCAATACAATGTTCGTCACCTGTAATTGAACCGTTATAGCCACCTGCAATAATTCGCTTATCTCGAACGACGGTTGCTCCTACTGCCAGTCTTGTACATGTGCTACGTAATGCGAGTAAATGGCTTTGCGCCATGAAAAATTGATCCCAAGTAATTCGCTCCATATGACTACCTCCAAAATTTTACATACATTATTAATCAATTTCGCCTTAGCGTAATTGCGTCCGGATTTTGAATTGTGTCTGTACAATTCATTCCTTTGAAAATCCGTGACATCCGACTGTATCAGTCACTATGCTCTATAGTGTAGCCCGTTTTGAAAAGAATCGTCAATATCTCAAATCTTACTGCCGTTACTTAACTGTAATGAAATCCTTTAGCTTCTCAAACGTTTTTTCGCCAATACCACTCACTTTTTTTAAATCCTCAATGGTTTTAAAGTCACCATTCTCCTCACGATAGGAGATAATACTTTGAGCCTTTGATGGACCAATACCTGTCAATGTCGTAAGTGTTGCTTCATCTGCTTTATTTAAATTAACCTTTTGATCTTTCATACCGTTATCGCCTTGTGATGTTCCGCTAGTAGGCATCGTCAGGATATTTGAGGTTATTTCGTCTAGCTTTTCCCCTTTTACAGGAATATAAATAACCATCTCATCCTGAACTTTTTGGGCATGATTAATGAGTTGCGTATCAGCATCCTGGGTATACCCCCCTGCAAGCTGTACGGCATCTATAATTCGTTGGTCGGGCTGTAGCTCATAAACGCCTGGATACATAACAGCGCCCTTTATATCAACAAATACCTGCTGTATGACCGCTTCATCCACAGGCTCTTCTATTTCATGTTGTTTCATAGGTTGGATTGTTTCGATGAGCTCTTCTTGGGGAGGTGAAGAGTCAGAACTCGAAAAAAAGAAGTAACAAAGTCCACCGATTACAAGTATGCCAGGGAATAACATACTTTTTTTATACTTTTGCCAAAAAGATTGGATCATCTATAACATCCTTTCCTTTGCAAAAGGTAATCATATGGAGTCCCTTTCATCTTACAATATCATTCATGCGTTGAAAAGATGTATTATCTATTAAGACAAAAACGAAGGCATCCCTGAGCTTTGCTTATTATGACACTGACATAATGATGTAAAATTATGTTATTATTTTAATAATAAGGTTTCACCATCATAATGTGTGGTTGATTTCCGTTCCGACTGGGGGCGTCCGATGATCCCCAGTCGGAACGAAGATCAACTTATATACAAGGTATACTTCTAAACAAATGTCATCCACAACTTTTGGTGATGAGCCATAATAAGAAAACACATTATGCCTTTGCGTTTAGAATGGAGGAAAAATATGCAGCTAACAATACAGGCAAAGGGAGAAAATGTGAAAGCTATCTCCTACTTACTATCAAAAAATCCGAATAATTTATATGAACGGCGTGTAAAAGATCATTTAGTTCGACTTGTCTATCATGAGCTTTCTGAAACAAACCTTGCTGTGACAATATTTGTTACGCCAAATGCACTCGCACTTGTTCAAAATGACAACGCGCTTGATATTACACATTATATTAATGACCGCGAATTCGCCGCTAGTAGTATTTTTTTATCCATGATCCGTTCTGCTTTAGGTACTTCAATCAATTATGCCTCGGCATAATTGTGTCCGGATTCGGCTTTGTGCTTGCACAAAGAACTCCTTTCCGATTCCGTGATATCCGCCGGAGGCTTAACTTATTTCAGCGGATGTTTGAACATCCGCTGAAATAAGTTAAATGGCAAACCAAAAGAACAATATATGGAATGGGTAACTCAAGCATTTTCATTTGAATTTGAATTCGGTCCAATCGCTTCAGCTATGACAAATGAAGAGATAAATGAATTGTTTCAGCCTCTTGGCTACACTGTCAACATCGAGGCTTTGAATAACGACCATCGTGCGCGTTTTCTCACATTATCTGCGGACATTACGCTACAACAAGCACTACAACATCTCTTTGTACTCATCCCCGTTTTAGATGATTATAAGCACTACTTTATCAATGAGTTGGAAGTGGATAAGCTTAAACGCTACGGAGAAGGATGGTTAGATACACATCCAATGAAAGAATTTATTTATAAAAAAGCTCTACGCTTCTCCCATTTATATGATGGTAACACAACACCACAAAATGTAACGCGGTCACTCAATACATTACGCTACGAAAAAATTGTTGAAACTATTAAAAATCTACCTCGAAAATCATCAATCGTTGACTTTGGTTCTGGCGAAGGAAAGCTTTCTAGTTTACTTGCCTACGTTAAAGGAATTGACGAGTTGCTTGCGGTTGAACCAAGTGAAGCTGCAATGAAAAAAGCAATCAAGCGTTTTGAAGGCTTAGAGGATGCATTTGTAACCCCAAAACCTACATGGGGCTCGCTATTTTATTACGATGCACGATTACAACATAAAGACGTCATCGTTTTATGCGAAGTCATTGAACATATTAATGAGGAACGATTACCTAAAATAATGGCGTTGCTTTTAACACAATATAGTCCTCAAACATTAATTGTGACAACGCCAAATGCTGAATACAATGCTGTTTACGAATTAGATGAAATGCGTCATGATGATCACCGATTTGAATGGACACGCAAACAATTTCAAGAGTGGTGTCATGCGATGAATCGTAATGAACAATATGAGCTTTCATTTACTGGCATCGGCAATCAACATGATAGTTACGGACAACCTACCCAAATGTGCATCTATACGAAAAAGGAGGAGAATGTATGAACATCAAGATTCCACATGCAGGGATTGTTCTGCTAATTGGTCCATCCAATAGTGGAAAATCTACTCTTTTACAACAATGGGTTAATACAGGTATGCTTTCTCCTTCTGAAATTATTAGCTCTGATACTTATCGGACACTTGTTTCAGATACGGATTATATCGATTTTCAACATCATTCAAAGGAAGAAGCAGATTTATTATATGATGAATATTTCGCTATTTCAGCACAAGCCTTTGCTGTTATGGAACGCGTATTAGAGGCTAGAAGCTCATTAAATAAATGTACCTTTGTTGATGCTACACATTTACAATCAGAGGAACGTCAAAAATACATCTTGCTAGGAAAAAAACTACATGTTCCAGTAAGTGCAATTGTCTTGGACATTCCACTTGAAGAATTGATACATCGAAATACTTTGCGCCAAGACCCAAGAGGAAGTAAACGTATTAAACAGCAGGCACGCTTATTAAAAGCAGAAAAACGATTTATTAAAAAAGAGTCGTTTACTAAAACTTATTTTGTGACAGAGACAGATGGACTAACATTATCAAGACAAAAGTCGCCGCTACTGTTAAATGTAGAGGCTGGGCTTGATATTATTGGTGATATTCATGCATGTTTTGATGAATTTATCGAATTACTTAGTAAGCTAGGCTACGAAGAAAATGAGGAAGGTTACTATATTCATCCACAAGGTCGTCGCTTTGTTTCAGTTGGTGATATTATGAGCCGTGGACCAAAATCGATCGCAACGATGGACTTTTTTGATCGCCATATAGAGCGTGGGCTTGCCTATATGACTGATAGTAATCATGGCTGGAAAATCGCTCGTTGGTTAGATGGACGCAAAGTAACATTACATCATGGGGATGAGCTAGTTGAAGCTGAATTTAACGCTTATGAAAAAGATTACGGAGCGGAGCAAACAAAGGCCTTAAAAGCTCGTCTCGCGAAATGTTTACTTGCTGCTCCCTCTCACTATGTGTTAGTGAATAATGGCATTTCTTCCGCTGTTGTTACACACGCAGGTATCCGTGACCGTTATATAGGCAAACAATCGGCAAGAATTTCTGATTTCTGTCGTTACGGTGATGTTCAGGGTCAAGATAAATCTGGAAAACCTATTCGTAATGATTGGTTTATAGAGCATCAAACATCACAGCTTATTGTTTGGGGGCATGATCCTAAAATTCATCCGTTAAAGCAAAATAATACGTTGAATATTGATCAAGGAGTTGTTTTTGGCGGTCAGCTAACTGCTTTTCGCTACCCTGAAAAGACAATTGAGTTTGTGAAGGCGTATAAAAACTATGCCGGTATCGAACGAAATCCTCTACTTGAGGCAAAAGCTATACGTTTTGACCCACCAAATATAGGGGCATTTTTAGAAGGATTCACAGTGGAAACTGCCTACTTTAACAATGTACAAATAGGCGGTGCTCATGCAAAGGCAGCGATCGACAGTGTTTCTCATTATGCACTGCCGTTAGAACAGCTAGTTTATATTCCACCAACGATGAGCCCAACGCCACAAACTTCTGCATTAGCAGATACGTTAGAACATCCTTCTGAGGCATTTGCCTATTATAAAAAGCATGGTGTCCAGACAATGATTGCCGAGAAAAAACATATGGGCAGTCGCGCTGTTCTCTTACTGTTTAAAGATGCGCTTATTGCAAAGGAATATGTCGATATAGAAACACTTGGTATTATTACAACTAGAGCAGGAAGACGGTTTTTCGATAAAGAGACGGAACAACAAATTTTGCAACAACTTCATACAGAATTAATAGAGAAAAACTATTTCGAACAGTTTAATACAAATTTCGTACTACTCGATGCAGAAATTTTACCTTGGAACTTAAAAGCGCAAAAACTAATCGATCAACAGTATGCACATGTAGCTGAGCAAGCTCTAATGGACCGCACAAAGCTTATGGAGAAACTACGTGACACAGTTTCAGAATGGCTTCAGGAGTATAAGGGGTTACTTGAGAATGCACAACGATTTTCAACTGTTTACCAAAATTATTGTTGGGATGTCCAGGATGCTTCAGCTATTCAAATTGCACCCTTTCATGTATTAGCACATAGTTCGGAAACGTTTTTCCATAAACCACATATATGGCATATGGAAATGAATCGACTTTATGCAAAAAATTCAAAGCTATTCATTGAAACAGAGTTTAAAGTCATTACGGATGAAGCTTCTGAACAGGAGATCATTACTTGGTGGGAGGAAATGACTGCTGCTGGTCATGAAGGAATTGTTATTAAACCTGAAATATTTGTCACAAAATATAATGGCAAGCTTATTCAACCCGCAATTAAAGTACGTGGTCGTGAATATTTACGAATTATTTATGGTATGGACTATTTAGAGCCTTCAAATTTAGCGAAACTGAAGGAACGTAATCCAAGTAAAAAAATGAAGCATGCATTGCGAGAATTCGCACTCGGACTAGAAGGAATAGAACGTTTTGTAAAAGGGGAATCGACTGCCCGTATTCATGAATGTGTACTCGGCACATTAGCACTCGAAAGTGATCCTGTCGACCCTAGACTTTAGTAAGGCGGAGAACACAATGTGTTACTACCTCAAACATTTTGGTGAAGAACTCTCTTTCTGAATGGTCCTAACGTGAAAAGTGCCACACTGCCTATTGGACAGTGTGGCACTTTTCAACATGACTTTCTAAAAGCGTTATTCTTCTAAGATGTCATTAAATTTCGCTTGAAGCTCAGTCGTTAAAATTCCCTCATTGTAAAAATGGCGAATAAATACATTTTGCATCATATCATCCTCTTGAGCGGGATTCATTTGCATTAATATTTGATTAATCTTCTCCGCGAGCAGTACTGGATTGGCGTACATCGTATTCCATGCACGAACCTTTAACTCTAAATCTTTACCGAGAGCCGCTTCCTCCAAATCCTGTGCTGGTACTGGCTCGCTAAAATGTGCATACGGGTCTTCATATGTATCTGTATGTAAAAAATGAATACAATCCTCTAATTTGTCTGCTACACGTATTGTATCTACAAAAATACCTTGATCATTTTCATATAGATGGCTATTTTCTAAAATTAAAAACGGTGCGTGTTGCTGAATCCCGATTACTCGTTTTTTTAATTGAGGTGTAATAAAGATTAAACCATGCTCTAGCTGCAATGTTTGAACGTATGTAGAAAAATTACCATTTTCAGCAAAATCACTATATGTTTTTGGGCGATAATAAAATTCAGCGTCTAACTCCTCTGCTTCAATCGTCCATTCTACCTCTGGGCAATCAAAAATAACACGAAGTGCAATGCCATTCGCGGTTTTTCTAAGCTCATCATAAATATAAAACTGCGCTGGTTCTACTTGACCTAACTCACTTATAATATTGTTAAACTTTAGATAAATGATTGATTTTGCAGTAAAGCCCCCTGCCATATCAAATGTTAATTCAACTTGAGTAGCATTACGTTGAATACTAACTATTGTTGCATCATGAAGACTTTGCTCAAAGACCTCTCTCGCCTTCGGTTCCATATAAGCTAACGTTTTCTGCTTTTCCTCATATGTGGCATCGAGAATATTTTCAAATAGCTGCTCCTGTTCATTTCTCCATCCTAAAAAATCTTCTCGTATATGTTTAGGAACATCTGGTGTATTCAACGTACCATCTAAAACATATGGTTGAAATCGCAGTGGTAAATAGTTCATTAAACTATCGCGTATTTCGTCTAACTCCTGCTTTTTTTCCTTATATGGATCAATATCATTTTCCTTTGCATAGGAAAGGTAATCTGTCCACTCCTCATCAGATTCATAAATAAATAGTTTCATCGCATTTTCATACGCTTTTTTCTCTTGCATTGTTAAGTGCCACATAATTTCAGCTCCTATATTTTTTTCGGTTTTCTGTTCGCTCTCGTGACAATCTCAATTGTATGTAGTCAGCATATTTATTAAAGAACTTATTGGTAGCTCTTTCGGTTATAGCATTATTAAAAGAAGCGGTTGTATAGATAGACACGAACCGCTTCTTAACATTTTCTTTATTTTTAAAACGCTGATTACAACATCTTACTATCGTATGGTTTATTTTCACGAATAAACTCTTCCACAACGGTTAACACGCTCTCTAAATCTCTTATTGTCCAATTATCCTGCAACTGTGCTCTATCCCCTGGTACATGATGATGATGGTGTGGGTCACTTTTGAGCCCTTCTGGTAGCATGTGGTGCGGAACAAAATGATACTCATTTTCCCAAGCACTGATATGGCCAGGTTTCTTTCTATTCTTTTCCCATGAATAGCGGTATTGTATTTTATTGTCATTTTTATCAAACCATTCACGAACCCTAAGTTGGGTTTCGCCATAAAAACCGCTATCAAAGTAGAATGTAATTTTAATTACTGTATTGTCTGGATTAATAGGATCGTCTTCAATTAATAAATCTGTAGGTTGACGTAGGATTGAATTAAAGCGAGTCAATAATGCTGCATAATCAGTTAATTTAGGCATTAGTACCTTTATTAGCCTGTAATTGCTTTAACAAAGCATTTTTCTGCACTATATAACCCTTCCAATCAAAAACGTCTACAGCTTCATCTAATCCGTCAATTAGGCTATCACTTTTATTTCCATACAGATGTTCAAACTCTCCGCCATATTCAATTTCATATTCAGTTATTCTACCTTGGATAACCTCCAACTTTTCTTCCAGTGTTTGGGTTCTACGTTTTTTCTCTTGGTGTATCCATTGCATTTCAAACGATGTAGCTGGGTCTGACCATAATTTAAGTGCAACTCTAGGAATTTTTTTAACGTTGTTAATTAATTTATGCTCTAGACCATTATTTAGATACTTATAAATAGTTGGCTTTGAAACCCCTAAATATTCTGCTGCTTGCTCAGTAGAGACTAACTCGGCTATATCATAATCATAATCTATATATCCACAATCTGTCGTTTCTAAAAACAGTTTTTCAAATGCCAATTTAACAGCACCTAATTCATTTTTTTTCTGATTTTTTTCATCCAATAGTTCTAATGCTTGATCAAAAAACAGTTTAATTGTGTCCGACATGAGTTTTTCAGCTGGCTTTAATTTTGTTTCTCTTAATTGAATATAACGAACTGATTCTGAAAATGTATCAGGGATAAAATCCCCAAGAGAGTATAAAAGGAATTGTGTTTCTTTTTCTAATAGATCTGCGTCTTTGGTTTGAAATGCTAAGTCAATTGATTCTTGTGTTTTTTGGATTACTGCTAAACTCATTTTCATCACCTCTCACCTCCATACTATATCTTTTTTTACAAAAACACAATTTTATATGTTTACAATATCCCCTTTTTGTAAAAATATATGCGAATTATCTGAAAATAATTTGTGCTATTAAACATTCTTTTCCGCTTTATTCACCACTTCAAAATCAATACTGTACAATTCTGTTTTCTTAGCAACGAATTTGTTCACAAAACAAAAACAGCTCGCTGGTCAGTTTACCAGCAAGCTGTTCTTCTATTTCACCGCACGGATAAAAATGCGTTCACTTTCATATTCAGGACCTTCATCTGTAAAATCTGCTGTTACTTCTACATGACTAAAGCCAATCGTACGAAGCCATGTCATATATTGCTCAATTGAGAATGTGCGCTGGACATGCTCTTCATCGAAGCGTTCATACAGATTACTTTCAGCATCGCGCACATAAAACGTCATTTGATGAACAATGGAATGGTCAAAATCGCCAGGTTCCGTATGCCATACATAGCTAATATCGCCATCGTCATACGTAAACGGTCCGTCTAAAAAAATATCATTCATTTTATACAAAGAATGTACGTCAAAAAACAGCTGGCCTCCATCACGTAAAGCTTCATAAATACGTTCTAATGTTGAGTAAACTGCTTTTTCCTCTACTACATAATTCAGTGAATCAATAGCAATCGTTACAACGTCAAGCGCCTCAAAGCCTTCTAATTCATCCATCGACATACAATAGAGAGGCACATGTAATCCTGCATCAGCAAAGCGCTCTGCGGCAATTGAGAGCATATCTTCAGATAAATCAATTCCACTCACCTTGTAACCAGCCTGTGCAAACAGTAGGCCAAGCACACCTGTACCACAGCCGATGTCTAAAAGATTTGAGAATTGACTGCTTGGTGCATGCTGTAAAACCCATTCCACATAAAGATTATATGGGATATCGGTTTGTAGCTCATCATACACGTGTGCAAATCTTTCGTAACTACTCACTTAAGCCTCTGGCATGTCTAGTTGCGGTGCATCGCCCCATAGACGCTCTAAGTTATAGTAAGCACGTTCATCTTTATGGAATACATGCGCTACAACATCTCCAAGGTCTACTAGAACCCAGCGAGCTCCATCGAAGCCTTCTACACGACGAATTTCAAACCCCTCTTTTACTGCTACCTCTTGTAATTCACGTGCGATTGCTTGCACTTGGCGATCAGAATTACCATGGGCAATAATAAAGTAATCCGCTAAAAGTGAAATGCCTTGCATATTTAAAACGACAATATCCTCACCGTGTTTGTCGTCAATTGCTTTGTAAGCTGCTTGTAATAAAGTTGAAGTCATCCTTCACTGTCCTCTCTTTTCATCATATCGTTATAACATTCTATAGATAATGGATAAACTGGCTGTTTTGTGTCAATTAAAAATGCCAATGTATGACGCACACAAGCGCTCATCGCTTTATCCAAATTTTTCACTGCTTTTTTTCGCAGACGATCAACCCCATCAAATTTACGATTTGGTTCAATCATATCTGCAACAAAAATTATTTTTTCTAAACGACTCATGCCAACGCGCCCTGTTGTATGAAAACGAATAGCATTTAACATATCCTCATCCGTAATGCCAAATTCACTTTCCGCAATATAAGCACCAACTGGCCCATGCAGTAATTCACTGCCCCAGCCAATTAGGCGAGCATCTAATTGTTCATCACGGACGATTTGCTCCATCCACCCAATATCTGCATATTTCGCAATATCATGAAGAATGGCTGCTGTCTCAGCCTTTTTCTCGTCCTCACCATATAATTTTGCTAATTCAATGGCGGTTTCCATTACGCCAATGGTATGAATATAGCGCTTCTCAGGCATACGTGGCTTAATCGCCGTTAAGTACTGTTCGCGTTCCATAAAGACCTTCCTCCCTTATGAACGTCTCTACCGCTTCTGGCAGTAAAAAAGTAACCGTTCCTCCAGTAGCAAGGCGTTCACGAATCAGTGTGGACGATAAATCGATTTGGGGAGCTTCCACCATTACTATAGGGTACTCTGTTATGGCCTCTGTTCCTGGACGCTTTACTCCTACAAAATGTACAAGCTTCACTAATTCATCAATACAGTACCATGTATGAAGCGAATCAATCATATCGCCACCAATGATAAAGTAAAATTTCACATTAGGTTCTCTGCTACACATCGAAGTAAGTGTCTTATATGAATAGGATACGCCACCCTTCTCTACCTCATACGACTCCACAGAAAAATGCGGATATGGACTTATTGCACGCTTTACCATTTCAAGGCGCTCCACGACGCTCGCATCATTACGTGCAAATTTGTGTGGTGGTAACGCATTTGGCATAAAGCGAATTTCATCTAAATCTAATGCATGAAGTACTTCATTAGCCATCATTAAATGTCCATTATGTGGTGGATTAAATGTGCCTCCCAGTAAACCGATCTTTTTCATCGTCTCACCTTATTTCGCTGCTTTTGGTAATACAATCTTTTTATGATTGCGTGATTCTTTATATAAAACAACTGTCAGTCCAATTAATTGCACTAGCTCTGCATGGGCACCCTTTGCAAGTGCTTCTGCCACTTCATGCTTGTCCTCCTCACAGTTATCTAAAATACGTACCTTAATCAGCTCTCGTACTTCTAATGCTTCACGAATTTGCTTTGTCATTTCGTCATTAACGCCGCCTTTTCCTACTTGGAAAATTGGTGTTAAATGATGTGCTTCTGCACGTAAAAAACGTTTTTGTTTACCTGTTAACATAAAAATTAATATCCTCCTAATTGCGCCTTCAATTGCGCAATCATTGAATTTGTATTTGGGTATTCATCAAGCCAGTGCTCAAAAGCAATAGCCCCTTGATGAACGAACATACCAAGACCCGTAACGACGGTTGCTCCTTTTTCTTCAGCCGCTAATAAAAAAGGCGTCATTAATGGATTATACACAATATCGGCAACAATTGCGCCTTTTGTAAGTCGTTCCAGTGAAAATGGCATTGAAAAATTGCCCGTAGCAAGTCCAGCTGAAGTCATTTGCACTAAAATGCCGAAATCAGCTAATGTTTCCTCAGCCTTCGTTAAAGAAATAGCTTTACCTATCCCCATTTCATCGACAATTGCTTGAGCATTTGCCACTGTGCGATTTGCAATCGTTAAATTCGTGTAACCTTGCTGCTGCATGGCAAAGGCAATACCACGAGCAGCACCGCCCGCACCGATAAGAAGGACTGGCTTATTTTTATGTAACTTGCCAACCGCTTCTTCTAGTGAACGAACAAAACCAACACCGTCTGTATTGTAGCCTTTTAATTTTCCTTCTTTTGTTCGGACAACCGTATTGACAGCTCCCATTTTTTCTGCCAACTCATCTAGCTCATCTAAATAAGGAATGATCGCTGTTTTATGTGGGATTGTAATGTTCCAGCCACTTGCACCTAATGTTTTCAAGCCAACAACTGCTGACTCCAAATTTTCAGAAGATACGTGCACCGGAATATACGTCGCATCTATCGACAGTTCCTCGAACCAAGCATTATGCATTGCTGGTGATTTTGAGTGCTCAATCGGATCTCCAATAACTGCAAACCATTTCTTCATTTCCTCGTCCCTCTTCTCTACTAATACATCCTAAATAAGTGATGGGCGAATTGAAACTTGTACACCTTTTGGGGCATAAGCTGCTACGACTACATTTGCATGCTGCACAGTAATCCATCCAAGACCAGAGAATACTACGTCTGTTTTTGCTTCTTTGATGGAGAACTCATGGCGCACTAATGGCGGTAGCTGTTCAATAAACTCGGCAGTTGGAGGTGCAAGTAATTCACCCTTATGCTCTGCATATAATGTATCTGCCTTCTCAAGCTTTGTACGGTGAATTGGTAAGTCATTTGCCACATGTACCGTAAATGCCGATCGCTCTCCTTGAATAAAATCAAAACGTGCAAGTGCGCCAATAAATAGCGTTTGTCCAGCATTTTGCTGATAAACTTTCGGCTTTATTTCTTTTTTAGGCATAATATATTTTAATTCGCTAGCGTCAATATGGTGTGCCATCTGATGATGATTAATAATTCCTGGTGTGTCATATAATGCACTACCATCATCTAATGGAATTTCAATCATATCTAAAGTAGTACCTGGGAAGTGAGAAGTTGTAATAACCTCACCTTCACCTGTAGCCTGCTTGATAATACGATTAATGAACGTGGATTTCCCAACATTTGTACAACCTACAACGTAAACATTTTGTCCATTACGGTACTCATCAATGGCTTCCATTGCTTCAGCCATTCCTTTACCTTTATGGGCACTCACTAAAAGTACATCGACAGGTTGTAGACCAAGAGCCTTTGCTTCACGTTTTAGCCAATTAATCACTTTTTTCGGTTTCACAGATTTCGGTAATAAATCAGCTTTATTCGCGATTAATAACACAGGATTTTTCCCAACGAAACGGTGAAGTCCTGGTAACCAGCTCCCATTGAAGTCAAAAATATCAACAATTTTCACGATTAAGCCTTGCTGTGTTCCAAGACCGTTTAATATGCGTAAAAAGTCGTCATCTGTTAATGACACTGGTTGAATTTCATTATAATTTTTCAAACGGAAGCAACGTTGGCAAATGACCACGTCTTTTTCTAATGATGATGGGGGTGCATACCCAACTGCTGTTTTCTCTTCTGTTTGAATTGTTGTACCACAGCCAATACAATTTGGCATTTCGTTCATTCTTTTTCCTCCCAAGTAATGATTCCTTTTCGTTTTAAATCATTGAATACACGGCGTTCAATGAATCGATTGAATTTTGTTACGAATCCATCTGATTGCGCAACTGGTTTTACTAGTACCGTGTGTAAGCCTAAGCGATTTGCGCCCATTACATCCGTTAATAGTTGGTCTCCTACCATAACTACTTCCTGTGGTCGTAGCCCTAATTGAATAACTGCACTATAAAAGGCGTTACGAAGTGGCTTTCTAGCCTTATGAATATACGGGATACCTAGTGGATCGGCAAAATGCTTTACACGCTCTTCTTTGTTATTCGACGCAATAATAACACGAATACCTGATTCTTTCATAATACGAAGCCAAATAATAAGCTCTTCCGTTGCATCTGCACGGTCCCATTCCACAAGCGTATTATCTAAATCCGTAATGATTCCTTTAATACCTAAGTCTTTAAGCTTTTCAGGTGTAATTTCAAAAATACTCGTTACAAATTCATCTGGTAATAAAAAATTATACAAAATAGCGACCCCTAATCTAAACGTATTATTCGACCATTATAGCATATTTGCGAAGGCTTCACCCATTCGAATTGGGCTTCCTTGCACAACATTATCCGTAAAGTCTACTGCATCCTTTTCAAATAACATGACTACTGTTGAGCCGAATGAAAAATATCCAACTTCTTCACCCTTACGCCATTGTGTTGTGGTATTAGTGAGTATGATTGAGTTAACAAAAGTAGCCCCAACTTTAATAAACGCTACCTGTTGATCATTTGCCACTTTCAGCTCCGTTACTGCACGATAATTGTGTGAAATTGGTTTTTTGCCGTATGAAAGACCGAGCTGATTAACAGGATAGGATTTTTGACCAAGCGTATATTGTCTTAGTACTTGCCCATCAATTGGGCTATGAATACGGTGATAATCTGCAGGACTCAAGTAAAACACGATAAAATGACCATCTGTATATTGCGCAGCACGCTCTGTATTGCCAAGTAAATCTTGTAATGCATAAGGCTTACCCTTTACAAGAAACGTCATATCCCATTCGATACGTCCAAATGATTCCACTTTCGCATCCACTGGACTAACAAAGGTAGTGGGATTTTGTTCAATTGGACGTGCATCTTCTAATAGCTCTCTTGTAAAAAAATCATGTAAACTTGAAAATTGTTGTCGGTTTTTTGAAACCTCTTCAAGCTTAATATCGTATACCTTCATATAACTAGGGATAATACGTTTACTCCACTTTGCTTTTGCAATAGTTTGCAAAAGATGGGAGGACTGCTTGCCATTGGTTAATTCAATCAAGCGTTGATATATTTTTTCTTTCATAAAACAAAACCCCTATCGATTAATTTAGACTGTCAATTTTTTCGCATTCGAAGTATAATGGTACAATATCTTAAGTGCAAAGGAGTGATCCCCCTTGTTTTTTTATCACAAGTTGGTGGATACCACGGTTAAGAAAATGAAATCGCAAGCAGCAAACTTTATTACAATCAGCAATATGTCCTTTGGTGGCGCGGCCATAATGGCTACACTACATGAATATTATAGCTACAGTGTCTTGTTTATCTTTATTGCAGCCCTTCTTGATCGCTATGATGGAAAGGTAGCTAGAGCTCTCGGACAAGTGTCTGATTTAGGTAAACAATTAGACTCTATGAGTGATATTATATCATTTGGTGTGGCACCTGCATTATTAATGTACAAAGTTGTCTTAGTTGACTTTGGTTTTGTCGGCATGACAATGACAGTACTGTATATCGTCTGTGGTGCAATGAGATTAGCTCGCTTCAATATTAGTGAAGCAAACGGCTATTTCACAGGGTTACCAATCACAGCGGCAGGTACGCTCTTAACTTTAACGTATTTTGCATCTAATACGTTCCACCCAGCATTTTATCTTTTCCTATTTCCAATACTAGCATTACTAATGATTAGTACATTTACGTTAAAAAAAGTGTAACAGCGCATTTGCTGTTGCACTTTTTTTCATTTAACGCAGTTTCTTTACATATACTGTCGAAAAATGGGGAAAGGATGAAATCATTCAATGAGCGGAATTTTTACATCTATGTTGCAGTTATGGCTTGAGATCCCGGCATTACTTGGTTATTTAAAGGGGCAAACATTCCATAAACCCTTTTCAAAAGAAGAGGAAGCTGCTTGTATTGAACGATTTTTAGGCGGTGATGAGCAAGCGCGTCTTGATTTAATTGAGCGCAATATGCGACTCGTTGCACATGTTGTAAAAAAATTTCACCCAAAACATGAACAACTAGACGATTATATTTCCATTGGTACTATAGGACTTATGAAAGCCGTAGAAAGTTACACTCCTGACAAAAAAACACGCCTTGCCACTTACGCTGCCCGCTGTATCGAAAATGAAATTTTAATGCATCTGCGTACTCAGAAAAAAGTGCAAAAAGATGTTTCCTTATTCGAGCCAATCGGTACAGATAAAGATGGTAATGCTCTGCAAATCCGGGATCTCTTACAATGCGATGAAGAGAGCGCAACAGAAAAAATTGAACATAAAGAACACGTTGCACAACTATATCATTATTTGCATATGCTTGATGATCGTGAACTCGAAATAGTAACCCTTCGCTATGGTTTAAATCAACATGACGCCCTTACGCAAAAAGAAATTGCTGCACGTTTAAATATTTCTCGTAGTTATGTATCTCGCATTGAAAAGCGAGCGCTTATTAAACTTTATCAATTATATAAACGAGATCAAAAGTCTATTGAGTAATATAGTTTAAATTGATAATTGTAAAATTTCAATAAATCCATTCCATTTATCTGCAATTAATCTTGTATTTTTTGTTACAAAAGTAACCTAATAATGAATTCTTGCCCAAAGAAAACGTAGATCTTTATTAGGTACGGCGCTACGAAGTTATAAAAAAGCTCCCTCGCGACATTTACATGTCACAAGAGAGCTTTTTCCTCAATGAAATTCTACAGATTCTGAAAGTTCTGCTGAAATAAGTGTACCGAGTAACGTCGTTATAATGACTACACCTGCTGTTAAAAATAGCATCATGAATGCCTCCCATCCAAATATGAAGAGATTTAAGTAAGAACAGTTTAGCATTAGTAAGACTTTTAAACTGTGATGTTCCTCACACTACAGACCACTCATTTTGACCATTCTGTGTACTTTAATCCTATATTAATGGGCGATTGGTGAAACTAATAATCAGCGGGGGATAAAAAAACTCCCCCACTGATTAAAGTTTAACTTTATAACGTTTCAATAGCTTTTAGTACAATTTGCGTCGAATGCTTTGCAGCTACTGGTAAAAACTCGTCGAAGCTAATATTCGATTCTTTTCCAGCAATATCTGATAATGCACGAATAACAACAAACGGAGTACCAAATTGATAGCAAACTTGTGCAACAGCTGCTGCTTCCATCTCAACTGCCTTCATTTGTGGGAAATGCTGACGGACAGCTTCTACACGAACAGGATCATTCATAAAAGCATCTCCTGAGCAAATTAAACCAATACCATATTGGTGTTCTCCAACTGCCTTTACTGCCTCTTCAGCCACTTTCATAAGTCTTTCATCTGATTTGTAAGCTGCTGGCATACCAGCCATCTGACCAATTTCATAACCGAAAATCGTTACATCTACATCATGATGACGGACTTCATCTGAAATAACAACTGCTCCTACTTCAAGTGTTTCGTCATAACCTCCGGCAGAGCCCGTATTAATGACTACATCAGGCTTAAATTCATGTAATAGAATGGTAGTTGACATTGCAGCATTCACTTTACCAATACCACTTTTTAATAAAACTACCTCTTTCCCTTCATAAGTTCCAGTTGTATATTCACTGCCTGCGATTGTTGTGCTTTTTGCATTGTCTAATGCTGCTCGTAAAAGCTCTACTTCCTCTTCCATTGCGCCGATTACTGCGATTTTCATGTCTATGTTACTTCCCTTCTTTATTCAACTCTTCTAATCATTTATGCCTCGCCATAACCCGCGTCAGGAGGCTTTAGGCCAACAGATGTCTTTCTGCGCGAAAGCGTAGCGTCAGCGGCAAATGTTTTTTGTGCGAAAGCGTAGCGACAGCGGCAAATGTGCTACCGTAGCGACAGCAACACAATGTTTTTTGCGCAAAAGTGAAGTGCGCTTTCGTACAGAAAAATTGCCACAGGACGTGGCGTTCTTAGATAGAGTTCCTCTATTTCAGAGGATGTTTTGACACCCGCTAGTTAAAAATAATCAAAAGAGTTATTTTCGTCAATAGGCACCGTTTAATGTATTTAGTTGCTCAAGTTTTATTGGTAACCAACCTTCATTGTCGACCCATTCCATGCTAACGCGATACATTTTTGTCTTATCATTCGTTGACACTGTTGCAATAGCCGAACTAGCGCTACCGTTATTCCCCATACGCCAGATAATCATATTGTCCTTTTCGATGCCTGTAACGGCTGTAACTGTTGCTACCTTTTCAGCCCAGTCTATTGATTTATCATCGTAAGAAGACACATGCTGACCTGATTGTGCTGTAGCTGTAGGTTGCCAATTTTTATTTGTTATGACCTTGTCAACAATTGGGTTGTCTGAAGTAGTTTCATTAATAGCATCCTGTTCAGACGTTTGTTTTTCTTCTGTAGGCTTTTCCTTTGCAGGTTTTTCCTCTTTAGCTGTAACATCATTACTTTGCTCTTTAGAAGGCTCTTCCTTCACATCCTCGTTATCTTTCTTCTGCTCTTGTCTTGGCTCGTCTTTCGCGACATCATCCTGCCATTTAAACACATATGTTGCTGTTATAATAATTAATATCACGACAATACCAATTAAAACATTCAAAAGTTTATCTAGCTTTTTATTACGAGATGGCTGCAAATGACGACTGCTTCTAGTTTGTCGTTCACTCATGAAGTTTCCCCCTCTCTAGCAAATATTCTATCAAGTTCAACAGCACTTGCAAAATAATTGTGCCCATGTTTTTAATCATAACAAAAATAAAGCTTTTTCGGCTTATTTTCTAATAGATTTTGTCCGTTGATTGAATCAAGATAAAAGCAGCTAGCTCTCCTTAAAAAGATAAGCTAACTGCTTGTACAAAATTATTTGATTGAAATAATTTTAACTTTCATTTCGCCACCAGGTGTTTGTACGACAACCTCTTCGCCTTCAGCACGACCTAGCAAGCCTTTAGCAATTGGTGATTCATTAGAAATGCGGAATTCCATTGGATCTGCCTCAGCCGAACCAACAATCGTATACGATTCCTCATCCGTTGATGGTTTGCCATTAATAATTTCTACGAATGTAACCGTTTTCCCTAGTGATACAACACTGTTGTCTGTTTCATCCTCAGAAATAATTACTGCGTTACGAATCATTGATTTTAACGTGGAAATACGACCTTCTAAAAAGGCTTGTTCTTCTTTAGCTGAATCATACTCAGCGTTTTCAGAAAGATCTCCGAAGTCGCGAGCGATTTTAATACGTTCCACAATTTCTTTACGTGTTTCTGTTTCTAATTTTACTAATTCTTCTTCTAATTTTCTTTTACCTTCAGCTGTCATTGGGTATTGTTTTTCGTTTGCCAAAGTCCTTCACTCCTTATTTCATCAATACAAAAACATAAAACTCGACCAAATGCCATGTGTGATGCATTTAATCGAATTTTATTGTTTTTAATCGGTTTCAAAATGCTCTTTGACCTAATAGTATGCATGCTTTTCAGAAATATGCAATGATTCGCATGAAAATATTGTCAATACCACTCTATCTTATTACAATACGTTGTCAGTTTCAAGAATAGTTTTAATTTTAGTGACCATCAAATCAATCGCAACTTCATTATCCCCGCCCTCGGGAATAATAATATCAGCATAACGTTTCGTAGGCTCAATAAATAAATTATGCATTGGACGCACTGCCGTTAAATATTGTTCGATTACAGAATCTGTTGTACGCCCACGCTCTTTTATATCGCGCATTATACGACGAATAATACGTAGATCTGAATCTGTATCTACAAATAATTTAATGTCCATTAGATCACGTAAATCCGCATCCTCTAACACTAAAATACCTTCTAATATAATAACATCTACAGGTTCAACATGAACAACTTCTTTTGCTCTTGTATGCTCTACATAATCATATACAGGCTTTTCAATTGGTTGACGAACCAATAATTTTTTTATGTGTTCAATTAACAAATCATTATCAAACGCTAAAGGATGGTCATAGTTTGTACCTAGACGCTCCTCAAACGTTAAATGACTTTGATCTTTATAATAAAAATCTTGTTCAATTACAACTACTGAATGATCGCGGAAAACATCATAAATAGCACGGGTCACACTCGTTTTTCCTGAGCATGAGCCACCAGCGATTCCGATGACGACTGGACGCTTCACTGCCATTAATTATTCTCCTTTCGCATCATGTTATGCGGTTTTAATGGTATATCGCATTTAAATTTTACAATTTGTAGTGGATGACGAGCAGCATCTAAGCTATTTCCATCCTCATCCCAAATTTCACCCATTGTAAAACGGAAGTTTTCGATTTCTGGTCCAAAAAATTCTACCTCATCACCAGGTTTAAAATAGTTACGTTGTTGCATTGTAACCATTTTCGTTTCTGGGTCATGCTCTAAAATTAAACCAGCAAACTCATAAGTCGTTTTACGGCCATGTATACCAAACATTTGCTCTTCGTGACCAGGGGCATCGTGGAAGAATGCTTCCGCAGTATCACGGTTAGCACATTTATCTAATTCCTCAAGCCATTCACGTTTAATCTTGAAATTGTCAGGGTCAGCACAATAAGCATCAATCACTTTGCGGTACACTGAAACAACTGTCGCAACATAGTGAATTGATTTCATACGACCTTCTACCTTCAATGAATCAATTCCAAGTTCAATCATATGTGGAATTGCTTCAATTAGCTTTAAGTCTTTTGGACTCATCGCAAAAGGTGCGTGATTATCATCGAAAAGCGCCTTTTCTTCGCCATCTTCTAGCTCATATAAATCATAGTCCCAGCGACAAGATTGACAGCAACCACCACGGTTAGAGTCACGAGCAGTCATATGATTCGAAAGAACACAGCGACCAGAATAAGCGATACACATTGCTCCATGAACGAATGCTTCGATTTCAATGTCGACTTTTTCCTTCATCAGCTTCATTTCTTCGCCGCCTACTTCACGGGCTAATACTACACGATGTAAGCCTTCTTCTTTCCAATACTGCACTGCCTTCCAGTTTGATAAAGATTGCTGTGTAGAAAGGTGAATTTCAAGCTTCGGTGCAGCTGTACGACATGTTTCGATGATAAGAGGATCCGCTACAATAATGCCTGTAACACCCGCAGATTCAATATCTTTTAAATATTGCTCTAAGCCGTCCATATTTTCATTGTGAGCGAAAATATTTGTCGTAACATAGATTTTAGCACTGTATTTATTGGCGAATTCAACACCTTCGCGCATTTCCTCAATCGAGAAGTTATCTGCGTTTGAACGTAGACCGAACTCTTGTCCACCGATAAATACAGCATCTGCACCATAATGAACTGCAACTTTTAATTTTTCTAAACTACCTGCAGGGGCAAGTAGCTCTGGTTTTTTTGTAATGACACGTTTACCGTCGATAATCTCACGGATTTTGTCATTTTGTTCTAATGCTAATGCCATGTTCTTGCCACCTCCTAGTAAACTGTTTCCTTGAAGATAAAGCCAGTATCAAGAGGTCTGATGGCAGGCTGAATGTCTTCAATTTTTGCTAATAAATCATCTTTAATATCTTCATACGCATCTTCTGATTCGTCAAAATATGTGTCAATTGCTTGACGATAAGCTGCCGTTACTGTGACCACATACTCTGGTGTTTGAAGAACACCCTCAATTTTCAATGCATCAATGCTACCTTCGAATAACTCGCCAAGCTCATCAATAATGCACATATCGTTTGGACTGAAAATATGCGTACCGTTAGCGTCCTCGTAAATTGGATATTTATTATTACGTTCATCATCATGAAGGAACATATGACGATTTTCCTTACGATTTTCAATTTCCATTACTTTATCCCGATATAAGAAATAATGGCCTAGTAATGGACGTTTTGATTGGAACATACATGTCATTCCATGTACTTGAACCTCAATCTCAACTTCTGCATTTTCTTTGATTTCTAGCACTTCATCTAAAGAAAGCTCACGTGAAAGCACTGCGCGAGTTGCTCCGCGTTTCCCCCAATAATTTGCCGTAAACCAGTTCGTTGCAGTCGTTTCTGGATTCCAGTGTAACGGTATTGTTACACCTTGCTCACGACGGATAATTATTACTGCTGGATCACCGTAAATTAAACGATCAACGCCAATACGTTGCATTTCTTTTAAATACTCGGCAAGCGCATCCATTTTTTCATTATGGAATAACGCATTTACCGCAACATAAACTTTTTTACCCGCTGCATGAATCAGCTTTGTTGCTTCTTCCACTTCACAAACAGAAAATTCCCCTGCTAGGCGAAGACCAAATTGTTGTTCACCAATGACAAAAGCATCTGCTCCAGCCTTTAAAAGTGCTTTTACATGGTCCACTGATTGCGGTGTAACAAGCAATTCAGGTTTTTTCATAATAGTCACCTCTTCAAACATAGTAATAAACCATCACCTACCGGTAAAAATGCACTGGTATAATCAGGATGCTGCATAATCCATTCAGTGAAGTTTTTTAAATTGCGAATCATTGTGCGCTTGCGACGCGGTACTTCTTTTAAATCCAAATCTGATAAGCCATGCATATACATATTATCGATATACAGAACTCCGCCAGATTTTACAAGAGGCGCATACTTTTCAAAAAAGCGTTGATATTGTCCCTTTGCAGCATCGATAAACACCGCATCGAATGTTGTATGAATGGCCTCATCGTCCACCTCTAAGGCGTCTCCTTCAATGACTGTAATACGATCTGATACTGCAGAACGTTCAATATAGGCCTTCGCTCTCGTAACACGCTCTAGATCTCGCTCGATTGTAACGATATGCACATTCGGTAAAGCCTCTGCCATTCTTATTGCAGAATAACCAATTGCTGTACCAATCTCTAAAATTTTCGACGGATTTTGAATACGTAGCAGTTGATTTAATGCATCAATACCAGCAAGTTGCATAATTGGTACATGATTCTCCTCCGCAAATGCTTCCATTTCTAAAAGCAAATCATTACGTGGTTGAATAAATGATTGTATATATGCATCTGATAATTCCATTTTTAAGTCCACCCTCATATCAATTATGCCTCGGCATAATTGCGTCCGCCGGAGGCTTCATCATTTAGCAACAAAAAGAAAAAGACCAAACGCGATGTCTTGGTACTTCGTCATACAAAAATGAGCAATTGTTTTTTTCAGCTCAAAACAATTGCTACCACGTATATTATCCCACATTAACAAACTGATTGAATTTATTCCATGCGGATTGATTAAAAATCACATTTTATAATAGCACGAAAATAGAAGGAAAGCTATTTTTCTTTCCTTCTATCCACATTGTTGCTATTTATGTTTTCTATTTAAAGGTAATTACTCTGCCTTACGCAAGTATTTTTCTACTTTTTGTAAATGTTCATCGTATGTTTTCGAGAAGTGGTTGACACCATCTTTATCCGCTAAGAAGTAAAGGTAATCTGTTTTACTTGGATTTAGCGTTGCTTCAATTGAAGATTTCCCAGCGCCCGCAATAGGACCTGGTGGTAAGCCTTTATTTTTATAAGTATTATAGACATTATTTACCTCTAAATCTTCATATAGTACACGATCTTTATGGGAACCAAGTGCATATAAAACAGTTGGATCTGTTTGTAGTGGCATCCCCTGATCGATACGGTTATAGAATACGCTCGCAATCGTTTCTCGATCTGTTTGGGCGGTAGCTTCTTCTTCCAGTAATGAAGCAAATGTTAGTAATTGATGTACTGACATTTTCTTTTCAGTTAAAACATCGCTGTAAGTCTTCACAACTTTGTCCATTGCCCCTACCATTTCATCTACAATTGATTCTAATGAAGGTTTTTCTTCAAAGTAAGAATAAGTTGCAGGGAATAAATAGCCTTCTAAATCATAGCGAATATTATCAGCTAAAACCGCATCTGTCACAAGATCAGGGTATTTAGCCTTCATTTGTTGAACAAATGCATCGCTTGTTACTAAGTCCATAAATTCCTTTTGAGTGTACGGCGTTTTCTTTTCTACAATGTTACCAATTTGTTCGAGTGTTAAACCCTCTGGAATTGTCATTGTAAAGACTGGTTTACGGTAGACCTTTCCGGATTTTAAACTTTCTATTAGCTCATCTAATGTCATGGCCTGCGTTAAATCATATTTCCCGGCTTGGAACTGGGATTCATTTTTAAACTTAGCATAGTATTTAAAAACACGCGCATCTTTAATAATTCCTTTTTCCTCTAGTAAAGTCGAAATAGAGCTTAAGGTTGAGCCAATTGGTACTTCAACTACTATAGTTTTAGTTGCATCCGGATCCACCGGTTTTAAAGCACTCTTCACATACGTATAACCAAATAAACCGACAATCCCTAATAGTAGAACAATAGAAATTGCAACAATAGCCACTATTTTTCTCACAACTTTTACCTCGGATTTTCTTTTTTCCATTTTTGAAAACATTTCTTGTTTTTTTGAACCGTTATCCACGGGTTTCCCCCCTATCACTTCATTATCATACTAGAAATCAACTTTCACGACAAACAGAAATAGATAATTCAGTAAAAATAGCACATATCAACTTCGCCTCGACGTAATTCGTTCGGATTTTAAATTGTGCCCACAAACTGCCGTTGCGATTTCGCTACAGCAAACATTTGGCTGAATGAAAATAAAAAAACTCTGAGTAGCACTTTACACCACTCAGAGTTTTTATTATAAATCATTTAATATATCTTCAACAAATTCCCATTCGGCATCTGTTTCAATTGGTAATAATTCTTCTATCGTCCCGTCATTTCCAGCTATATATTGGGCAGCAAAAATATCTTTTTCCTCGATTGGCTCGTCCGATGCTAGAACATAAAGTACATAGGATTTACCAAACTGTTCGGATGAAAATGTATGAATGACCTCACAAACCTGATCTGTTCCATCCTCATCTGTTACAGTAATTAGCTGCGGCCCCTCTTCAAATTCATTCAGAAGTGTTAGGACTACCTCATTAATCATCTCCCACTCCGCCTCTGTTTCAACAGGCTGTAAATTGGTCATTTCCCCATTATTATCATCATAATCGAATGTCATAGCAGAAATGTCCCCAGGAATTTCATTACCATTTTCGTCAATTAACGAAAATAATACATATGATTTTTCTTCTGCATCAAAGGTGAAGACAACACGGCATTTTTGCTCCTTGCCATCCTCTCCAATTATAAGAAATTCTTGCGTTTCTTCGTTCATTTAATCTCCTCCAAGCTAGCTTTATTCTTTCAAAAGTAAAAAAGGAACAAGGAGTGCTTATTGCCATCCTTGTTCCACACTTTTAAAGATTACGATGATTATTCTTCGTTTTCATCCTCTAAAGCGTTTAATACGTCTTCTACCATATCCCACTCTGCTTCAGTTTCGATTGGTGTTAACTCACCATCTTCACCATTTTCAGATGGTACAAATGAAGATACGAAGATTTCTACAGAGCCATCCTCATCTTCTTCTGCACCTACCATAGAGTAAAATACATATGATTTACCGAATTCAGCTGATTCATGTACGTGAATCACTTCACAAAGTTGTTCATTTCCGTTCTCGTCAATCACTGTAATGTGTTGTACATGTAATTCTTCTTCGTGGTTATGCTCTTGTGCCATGCGCTTGTCACCTCATAAATTAATTTTTGCTATCTAAGTAGCCTTGTAAAATCATCACAGCAGCCATTTTATCTATGACTTGCTTGCGTTTTTTGCGACTTACGTCCGCTTCGATTAGCATACGCTCAGCAGCCATCGTTGTTAGACGTTCATCCCAAAGCTTGACCGGTAGTGAAAATGTTTCTTCTAAAAGCTTTTTATAGTTTTCAGAAGCCTCCCCACGCGGTCCAACCGTATTATTCATGTTTTTCGGGTATCCTACAACAAATTCTGTTATAGCATACTCCTTCACTAGCTCGGCTATACGCTCAATGCCGAACTCGCCGTTAGCTTCATCAATTTTTACGGTTTCAATACCTTGGGCCGTCCACCCTAGAGCATCACTAACAGCAACGCCTACGGTTTTTGACCCAACGTCTAATCCCATAATTCTCATTTCTAATCCTCGTTATTCTTTTTAATATAAAACTTAACAAGCTCTTCTAGAATTTCGTCACGCTCAAGCTTGCGAATTAAATTACGAGCATCCTGATGGCGAGGAATATACGCCGGATCACCAGAAAGTAAATAACCGACAATCTGATTGATAGGGTTATATCCCTTTTCCTCTAATGAAGAATGTACTTTCAACATTACCTGCTTGACTTCCTGTTCCATTGATTCTTCTGGAAAATTAAATTTCATCGTTTGATCAAATGAACTCATGACCAGCACCTCGCTTTCAGAAATAAGGAGATGTGCAAAAAAGCTCATCTCCAATTTCTCTTTATTATAACATGTTTTGGCGTATTATCAATTATACCTCGGCATAATTGCGTCTGGAATCGGCTTTGTGTTTAGGCCTGCACGAGGGCCGACACGATGTCGGTCATTTCGGTAATGCCACAGGACGTGGCGTTTTTACCGACGCAGGTCAGTCAGCCGTTATCGCATGGATGCGATGATCTTAGGCTAACATCCCCTAAGAACTCCTTTCCGATTCCGTGACATCCGCCGGAGGCTTTAGGCCAGCAGATGTTTTTTGTGCGAAAGCGTAGTGCTAACGCAGCGGCAGCAACACGACGCTGGTCACTCAGGCGTTTTCACAGGATGTGAAGTTCTTAGCCTGAGTTCCTCTATTGCAATCGCAAAAAGAAGTTAAATGGATTTAACATAATCATACACAGAAAGTAGTGCTTCATCAAGTTTTGATGCATCTTTTGCACCTGCCATCGCCATATCTGGACGACCGCCACCTTTACCACCACATGCTTCTGCTACCATTTTTACGATATTTCCTGCATGGTAATTACCACCAACTAAATCTTTTGTTACACCAGCACATAGCATAACCTTTTCGCCATCGACAGCACCAAGAACGATAACAGCTTTAGGCATTTTCACTTTCAAGTCATCCATCATTTGACGCAGTTGATTATTGTCCTTCGCCTCAACTTTAGTAGATAGAACAGTTACATCCCCAAAAGTTTGCGCAGCGTCCACAATAGCGCCTGCTTGTGCATTCGCGATTTTTTGTGATAATGCCTCATTTTCACGTTGTAAATCTTTGTAGTCAGCTTGTAACGCATTTACTTTTGTCACAATATCTTTTGGATTAGCTTTTAATATTGCCGCCGCTTCGTTTAATAAAGCTTCTTCCTCTTTCACTGCTTCATAAGCAACTTTACCTGTCACAGCCTCGATACGACGAGTACCTGCACCGATACCACCTTCTGAAACAATTTTGAAGAAGCCAATTTCAGAAGAACGTTTTACGTGTAAACCACCGCAAAGTTCAATAGAGTAGTTACCAATTGACACAACGCGAACGATATCACCGTATTTCTCACCGAATAAAGCCATTGCTCCCATAGCTTTTGCTTCATCGATGCCTTTTTCTTCAATAACGACCTCTATATCATCCCACACTTTTTCATTTACAATACGTTCAATTTGTTGTAATTCCTCTTTTGTCACTTGTCCGAAGTGAGAGAAGTCAAAGCGTAAACGATCAGGCCCTACATAAGATCCAGCTTGGCTAACATGGTCGCCCAGTACATCTTTTAGCGCGCGTTGCATAATATGTGTTGCTGTATGGTTTTTAATAATTAAATTACGTTCATCACGGTTAACTACTGCCTTCACAGCATCTTCAACATGCATTTCGCCAGATTCTACAAGTACAGTATGAAGCGGCTGACCATTTGGAGCTTTTTGTACATCTTTTACAATGGCCGTAAAGCTATCATTAGCAATAACACCGCTATCCGCTATTTGACCACCCATTTCAGCATAGAATGGTGTTTTAGCTAAAATAACTAGTGCTTCTTGCCCTTCAGATGCTACCTTCGATACTTGACCATTGACAATGATCGCTGCCACTTCTGTGTCTGTCGTTAATGTATCATAGCCTACAAATTCACTTGCAACCGTCAAGTTTGCTAGCACTTCGTTTTGTACTTGCATAGAATCTACATCTTGACGAGCTGCACGTGCGCGTTCACGTTGTTCTTCCATTGCCGCTTCAAAGCCTTCATGATCTACCTTCATGCCTACTTCTTCCGCATACTCTTCTGTTAATTCGATTGGGAAACCGTAAGTATCATATAAACGGAATGCATCTGCACCTGGAATATAGTCATGGCCTGCTGCTTTTTGAGCTTCTACTACATCGTTAAAGATAGTAAGACCACCGTCTAATGTTTCATGGAAGCGAAGTTCCTCATTTTTAATAACACGTTGGATAAACTCGCATTTTTCCGTTACCTCTGGGTAGAAATCATTCATAATTTCACCAACAGTTGGTACTAATTCAAACATAAATGGCTTTTCAATGCCGATTTGTTTTGCATAGCGCACAGCACGACGTAGTAAACGACGTAATACATAACCTCGACCTTCATTTGAAGGAAGAGCACCATCACCAATAGCAAACGCCACTGTACGAATGTGGTCAGCGATCACTTTAAATGGTGTATTAATATCTTCTTCTGAACCGAAGATTTCACTTAGTGCTACTTCACCAGGACGTTTGTATTTACGATTTGCTAACTGCTCGATTTTTTCAATTATAGGCATGAATAAATCTGTATCAAAGTTCGTTGGAACATTTTGAACAACTGATACGATACGCTCAAGACCCATACCAGTATCAATATTTTGCTTTGGAAGTGGTGTGTATGTGCCATCAGGATTATGGTTGAATTGAGAGAACACTAAGTTCCAAATTTCAAGATAGCGTTCATTTTCTCCACCTGGATACATTTCTGGATCATTTTCATCTGAACCGTATTCTTCCCCACGGTCATAAAAAATTTCTGAGTTAGGACCCGATGGACCTTCACCGATATCCCAGAAGTTCCCCTCTAGACGGATTAAACGCTCTTCAGGAATACCAATTTCGTTATGCCAAACGTCATACGCTTCTTGATCTTCAGGATGGATCGTAATCGATAAAAGCTCAGGATCAAAGCCCATCCATTTTTTATCCGTTAAGAACTCCCAAGCATAATGAATAGCTTCTTTTTTAAAGTAATCCCCAATTGAGAAGTTACCTAACATTTCAAAGAACGTATGGTGACGAGCTGTTTTACCTACGTTTTCAATATCATTTGTACGGATTGATTTTTGGGCATTTGTAATACGTGGATTTTCAGGAATGATACGACCATCGAAATATGGTTTAAGTGTTGCAACACCTGAGTTAATCCAAAGTAATGATGGGTCATTGATTGGCACAAGCGGTGCTGATGGCTCATGATGATGACCTTTTTCTTTAAAGAATTCTAAATACATGCGGCGAATTTCTGCTGCTTTCATATGAAAATTTCCTCCCTATATGTTTTGTAAAATTACGATATGAATCCACAAATCAACATAAAAAAGCCCCCATCCCCAAAAAAGGGACGAGGACTTGTGATTTGTCTCGCGGTACCACCCTAGTTGTAAGTAAAAGTATACTTACCTCTTAAGCACTTGTAACGTAAGTGAACGGCAGAGATTAACTGCACTCCGGAGTAGCTTTCGGTATTTGCTATTGTGAGGATTTTTTCAGCCAAGAAATCCCTTTCTTTTACACGCACAAATACTTACTTTTTCCATCATCGTTTTTTACAATTTTCTAACAAGAATTATAAAAAAAATATGTTCTTCTGTCAATTGGCACTATAATGGCTAATCATAATACAACGTCCATTCGAAAGTGTTTATAGAATAGTAGATTTTCTACTTCAACTACTGAAAAAATTGGCTCATCACCATAACGTCCGTTCCGACTGGGCGCTTTTTTCGTAGGCGTCAGATGAGTCGCTTGGGCTCCAAGGACTCATCTGTGACGCTTAGAGTCACCCATCTTATACTTCAATCAACTGGCATTTTTACAACTTCTGATGCCGAGTCAAAAAATTTAGTATTATTTGTTCTATTAAAATGGTTTGATTCTATATTACCGCGTAAAATAATTTTTTTTGTAAAAAATGAAAGTAGACAACCCAGTCAGCAAGATTATAAAGACTATTACTCCCCAAAATGCATTGGATTCATTTTGATATGGTAAAGGCACATTCATCCCATAAATCGTAGCGATTAACGTCGGCACCGATAATATGATTGTAAATGAAGCGAGTAATTTAAGTACTTGGCTTACGTTGTTTTGAATGACGTTCCCATATGCATCCATAATATTATTTAAATTAGTTTGATTTATTTCCGTCACTTCATATGCTTGATCTATCTCAATAAGCACGTCTTCTAAAACATTTGCATCGTCTTCGTCTAATTCGATAGAGCTACCATGTAAGATTTTTTGCATAGTAAATTTCATCTGTTTAAGTGATGTTACCATATATATAAGACTTTCATTCAAGTAGAGTAGTGTGTATAACTCACTATTTCGATACGACTTAGCAAGCTCCTTTTCCGCTAAGGTGATTTCCCGTTCAATAGTAGCTAAAAAGTCAATATATGCCCGAGCAGTAATACTTAATATTTTTAAGGTGTTGCGCGTTTTCATGTGTGTCTCAAACAGAGTCATCTCACCATTAAAAAGGTCTTTCATAAAAGGTAGCTCTTCTCTACAGATCGTAATCAGATGATTTTTAGTGTGAATGATACCCATAGGAATTGTTCGATATTTTACGTCGTGAGAGGAACTCTCGACATCTATTTGATCGTAAGGGATATGAATAACAAACAAGACAGCCCCGTCACGTTCTTCAATTCGCGGGCGTTCTTCTATATCAAGTGAATCAGTTAAAAAATCACTTGGAACAGCAAGAGCTGCCGCCACATGTTCAATTTCACTGGATGTCGGTGCTTCGAGATGAAGCCAACTGTTATAACCAATACTTGATGTTTGCTCAAACTTACCTTCAGCATTACTTTTGTATATTAAAAGCAATTTGCTACACATCCTTTCTTATATACGGTGCGAAAAGATTAAAAACGTAAAAATTTTGTTTTGTAAAATACGTAGATAAGCCCTGCAGTGAGCCCTACAATAAGCCCAATAATTCCTACAAACATGAATGGTTCTTCTTCATAAGGCAATGGAACGTTCATGGCGAAAACACTTCCAATAATAGTAGGAATCATTAGTACAATAGTAATGGTAGCCAGTATTTTCAAAACGCTGTTTAGGTTATTATGAATGATTGCCGCATACGCATCCATTAAATTACTTAAACTTAGACTACGCATTTCCGTTACTTCCGCTGCTTGTTCAAGGTCAACTAGCGCATTTTGCAGCATTTTCTCATCTTCTTTATATAGTTTTATATCTTGCCCTTTGGAAAGGTGTAAAAAAACATTATGCATAGCTTTCAAAGAAGTAGAAAAATAAACTACACTTTTATTGATATTAATCAATCCGAAAAGCTCACGGTTGTTATGGGATTCTTTCAATTCTTGTTGTAATCGTCCAACCTGTACTTTTATACGTTTGAGAAAATCGAGATACGACTGGGCAATTGCTTCAAATAGCAGCAATGTTATTCGCGTCTTCATATGTGTTTGAAATGTTCCGTACTTCCCTAAAAACAAGTCTCTACATAACGGATTGTCTTTTTTTGTGACAATCACCAAATGATCTTTCACATGTATGATTCCGATCGGTATCGTCCGATAAGGAATTTCTTCGTACAAATGTTCCTCATTCATAACAACAGGAGAATTGAGAATGATGACCGTTGACGAATCATCTTTTTCAATCCGAGGTCGCTCATTAATGTCTAGGGAATCACGAATGAAATTTTTCGGAATATTAAGTTTATTTGAAATTTGAGAAATTTCCGCATCTGTCGGATCAACAAGATAAAGCAACGTGTTATGAACAATTTCGGATATCGGTTGCAATTGACCTGATGAATCGCTTCGGTATATCGTAAGCATCTTTTTTCCTCACTTTCTCTTCTAAAATAGCTTTGTTTTGTAAAAAATCCACCCTGTCACTAAACTAATACCTGTGGAGATGGACATTATAACGGCTAATGCGTATCCTTCATCCTGCATTGGCAAAGGGAAATTCATTCCGTATACTGTGGCGATCATCGTCGGAAACGTCAAAATAATCGTAAAAGCAGTTAAAACTTTTAGCACGACACTAAGGTTAATTTCAATCGCCCCAGAATATGCGTCCATCAAATTACTTAAATTTTCGTTGTAAATTTGTGATATATCGAATGCTTGCTGCATTTCATTAAAAGTAGCTTGTATCCTTTTTTCAGCTTCTTCGTTCGTCTCCAAGTTCAGCACTCTCGACAATTTTTTCAGCATCACTAGATTGACTTTTAGCGCCTTTGAGAAATAAACAAGAATTTTATTTATATTAAGCAAAGTATACACTTCTCTGTTTTTTATCGATTTTTGTATAATTTTTTCAGCTATAATAATTTGTCGATTAACATCATCAAGGCAATGTAAATAGTAACGGGCAGAAACAAGCAATAGCTGTAAAACATAAGATGCGCTCATATTGGTATAAATATCCTTAACAAGAATATCGCTAAACTCTTGTAAAATCGGATGATTGTCGCGACAAATTATAACAATTACATCACTTGTTTGAATAATACCAATCGGAATTATCCTGTATGGTTCAGCGTCACCATTTGGCATTTTTATTGGTACATTGACAATCAACAAAAAATCATTTCCGTTTTTTTCTACACGTGATCGTTCATCTTTATCGAGGGAGTCATTGATAAAGTCAGTAGGTACGCCAAGGTGGTCAACAACGTACCGAATTTCATCTTCTGACGGTTTAGTGAGATATACACAGCTACCCTGAACGATCTTGGGCTGTTCTTGTAATAGCCCTTCTCCGCTTCTCTTATAAATTTTAAGCATCGAATCGCCCTCCTAATCTGTTGAATTAAAACAGATCTAAGTTTTTTAATCCTACTATCTCCATCGGTCATACTAGGACTCTCCATTTTGACCCCCTCCTTTCTAAATGCGAACTCTTATTCTTCCTGCTAAAAAAGTTTTAACCCATATAGCAATGTGTAATAAGATTCTTTTTTAAGAAATAAAAAAACCTCCAGAAGTCCTAGAGGGTTTAAAAAAGTGCATAAAAAAATAAAGTATAACAAAAAGCACTTTCGACTCCCCCTAGTCGAGTTTTAGCACTATACACCGTAAAGAAATAAATTCATCCCTTAGCCACCTTAAGAAAAGCCTTAATCCGACAGTTCCTGTTCTACCCATGGGCATCTTTCGATATTTCTGGGCAGTGGCCTATGTTTGTATAGGAGCCTCACCTAACGAGGTTTTATTTAATTTCACCGCCATCTTAATCCCTATTTTTCATTTTGTCAATAGTCTAAAAATGTTTTAAAAGCGTTTTTTATTACGAATTTCTGTACAAAACAAGAAATAAACGGAGTGGTCTTCATCTTAAAATTTGCAGTAATTTACGAAATTTCCCAAAACAAAAAAAGAGCATTCTTAATTTCACTCTGGCTCATCACCAAAACGTGTGGTTGATTTCCATTCCGACTGGGAGGGCGTCCGATGTGCCTTCCTCCCCTCCCTTGCTCGCTTCATGGTCTCACCTGTGACACTGATTGATCCCCAGGAGTCGCCCAGTCGGAACGAAGGTCAACTTATATCAATCTCACCTTGGCGTAATTGTAGCTGACGCTTCGCTTTCGCTACAGAAAACATTTGTTGCTGCCGCTACGTTAGCACTTCGCTTTCGCACAGAAAACATTTTTTGTTGCTGCCGCTACGTTAGCACTTCGCTTTCGCACAGAAAACATTTTTTGTTGCTGCCGCTACGTCAGCACTTCGCTTTCGCACAAACAATTCCCTGTTGCTGTCGCTTCGCTTTCGCACAAAAAAACCTGTTGCTGCCGCTACGTTAGCACTTCGCTTTCGCACAAAAAACCTGTTGTATTGATTCTCTTTCGATTTTTTGTTCAGCAATTTAAATACAAAAAAACATTTGTATCATGAAAAGGACTTAACAACTATTACAGAAGCTATTGATTATCATAAAGCACAAATTTATTATTTATTATTCCGAAAAACTTCTACTCAAAAATTTAATTCGAAGTAAAAATACATATCTTTGTAAGCATTAAAATAAGGCTTGTCATCAAAAGTTCGGGAGTAAAAAGTTGATTGAAACGGGTGTTAAAGGCATTAAGTCCTGTGATACTCCTTCGTGCCTAATATCATTTTCCTCCAAGTGCTCTTAGGTCCCCAAGACGGAACCGTTATGATGATGAGCCGTAAATACACTATTCCCTGATACCTTTTAAGATTTTTACTCTTGAAACAAATGTTGACAACCAAAATTATTCAGAGTACAATTCACCTGAAAACAATAAATCCTCATTAGGTGAGGCTCCTATGCAAACATAGGCCACTGCCCAGAAATATCGAAAGATGCCCATGGGTAGAACAGGAATTGCCGAATTAAGGCTTTTCATAAGGTGGCTAAGAAATGATTTCATTTCTTTACGGTGTATAGTGCTAAAACTCGAGTTAGGGGAATCGAAAATGCTTTTTGTTTTTTTCGTGCGCTTCTCCCCTCTAAATCGTTAGAGGGGTTTTTATTTTATTTAACTACAAAGGGGGAACATGTGATGGATAGTTATTCGATATGGAATTTTATATTTTTAAATAATTCGAATATGGCAAAAGGCAGCGTTTTTGCGTTCAGTCCGCATATGTCCCTTTCTTCAAAAATCCAGTTATGAATCTTCTGTAAATTGGAGTTTATCAAGATAGGTTTATTTGATGTGTACGCCGAACAAGATACATTTTAAGCAAGAAGCTCCCTTTTTTACGGGAGCTTTTTTATATTATTTTTAATTTTAGGCATTCTACAAAAAGAAGTGAAGAAATGAAGAGGTGTTTTACGATGACGATGACAATAGAAATGATAATCAAGTTAAGCCTAGCTTTACTATTCGGATTATTGATAGGGATTGACAGACAGATTAAACAAAAACAACTTGGCATGAGACCTAGTATGGTCATTTGTATTGCTAGCTGTTTATTAACAATTGTCTCCATAGAAGCATTCGGAAAATTCGGAGGTGCAAATCATCCGAATATGGATCCGATGCGACTTGCTGCGCAGATTGTAAGTGGAGTTGGTTTCATTGGTGCCGGGGTTATTTTACGAAGAAGCAACGAGGTTATTTCTGGTCTTACTTCCGCTGCGCTAATCTGGTCAGCTTCTGCACTCGGAATTACTATCGGGGCGGGGTTTTATCTAGAAGCAACATGCGCTGTCATCCTCTTGATGGGGGCAGTCAACATTGTGCCATTTCTCATCAAAACATTAGGTCTATCAACACTCAACCGTCAGGAAATCTCATTAAAGATTATCGTGGAATCGAATTATCGTATGACAGACTTAATTAAAATGATTAAGTATAGAGGGCAAAATGGAGCATCCAAAAAATACGAGTATAAAATTCGGCATTTCAAGCTCAAAGATATCGATAACGATCACCAATTAATTGACTTAGTTCTTTCTGTACCAGAAGACCAATATACGACGGAAATTTATTATTATGTCAAAAAGATTGATCACGTTCTGAGTGTCGAAATTGAGGATTTGTAATAGAAAGGAGCATCACTAATGATTAGACTAAATCAATATAAATATAAAGAAGAGTACACATACTATATGTTGCAATCTTTAAAGTCGGGAAAAAAAGATTCTTTTCGAATGGATTTCCTAGATTTGCACCCTATGGATCAAGCAACATTTTTTACCGAACTCAGCGAGGAAAGACGCTTCACCATTTATTCTTTTTTAACACCTTGTGAATTTGGAGAAATTTTTAGTGAGCTAGAACCTGCCTTGCAAAAAAAATGTATTATGGAGCTTGAACGTCCGTTTGCAGTGGAGATGTTAAATGAATTACCTCCAGATGACGCCACAGATTTTTTTGGACTACTATCGTATAAAGAAGCTGATTTTTATTTAGAGCGCATGGAAAAAGATGAAGCTGATGATATTAAGCAATTACTTAAATACGAAAAAGGATCAGTAGGTGCCTTGATGACAACAGAAGTGGTAATAGTTACAAAAGATGACTTAGTAATTGATGTGTTTGAACGCCTAAAGCATAGTGAAGTAGATGCAGAAACTTTTTATTACTTATATGTTACAGATACTAATAAACAATTACTTGGTGTCGTTTCATTACGAGAGCTAATCATTTCCCCTCCAACGTGTCGAATGGATGAAATTATGAACTCTGGAATCATTTCAGTGTCTGCCAACACAAATCAATCTGAGGTAACTCAAATCATACGCAAATATGGTCTTTTAGCAGTCCCTGTTGTAACAGAGAACTACGAACTTCTCGGGATTGTTACTTTTGATGATGTACTGACTTTTCTATAAGGATTCTAACATTTCTTATGGAACTAATATTTTCCCACTCAAAACGAAGTAACTGTTTTAACTAGTTATAAACAGTTACTTCCTCAACATTAATGATTATTTTTTAAAAAGCTGTCTATTCTATTAACTAAATCTTCACTATTATAAGTTTTATAAAGTACAGTTGCTAAACGAACTGGGTCACCAAAGAAAAAGCGCTCATACAGTGTTTGTCTAGTACCAAAGCTACTCATCGTTAAATCCCAAGCTAAGCGGAATTTTTTGACGCGCTCCTCTCCGCCACCCTGAGACGACTGTAAATAATGCTCAAGGTCACCGTCATCTGCTGTGAATGCTTTTTCACTTGGGATAGACATTAATCCACTTGCCCCAAGTAACTGGATAATGTCTGTAAAAGTCGGATATACCTTAGGGAAAATCTGAATAGCTGCAAGTAATGTCGGATGATCAGGCCTGATAAAGCCAAAAGCATCTTTTTTTGCCTCAATCTCAGACTTTAACAGTAAAGCCTTCATCGTTTCTAGTGTCACAATAATATCAACAACTTTTTGCTGCACATGTTGGTAGTCGCCGATACTGATTGTATTAACAATTGACTGTACAACACCTAAGACAAATTCTGTTTTGGCAATTTGACGTGAAAGAACTTGGTGCAAACCATATGTTTGAAATCCACTTACGTTCATAAAGCTATTGGCAACTTCCACATTCCCATAATAAAAAACGCGTTCCCACGGTACAACAACATTATCAAATACAACGATTGCATCCATTTCCTCGAAACGACTACTTAATGGATGGTCAAAAACTGATTCCCCTCCAACAAATGATTGTCTACATAAAAACTTTAAACCTTTCGTATTACTTGGTATCGAGAAACCAAAGCCTTTTCCTTCATCATAGCCATTCGTTGATAACACAAGGAGTTCATCTGTAATTCCTCCCTGCGTCGCTAAAAGTCTTGCACCTTTAATTACTAATCCTTCGCTTGTATTATCTACAATTTTAGCAGCAATTGTCTCTTCTTCATCCTCAAAGTAAAATCGGTTGCGATTTACTTGTGGCTCTATAAATGTATGTGTCATTGTCAAATCATTCTCTCGTGCATACTCATAAAAATTCAATAAATGATTAGGAAAACAATTTGGCTTATCTTTTAAAAAATCAGCCGCTGATGCTAGTGCCATTAGTGTCGTATTCATGTAATCAGGACTTCTACCCATTAAGCCATGAGTGGATAATGCCCATTCCCGTGCTGCATTACGTCTTTTCACAAGATCCTCTACTGTCATCACTTGAAGGTAAGACATACCTACGCGCTTATTGCTTGTCGGTGACACATATGTCATCTTCTCAAGCAATTCGTTTTCATTTTGTAAATCAAAAAGCCTTGCTTGACTCTGCATCACTCCCTTAAACGCTGGATGTTCCGAAACTTTCCCTGTGACAACTTTCCCATCAATATAAATATACGATTGTAAAGCGTCAATACGGTCAATATATTGCTGTCCTGTAATTACTGGCATGAAAGTCCCCCTAACTTTACAAATATCTTTATACTCATTAAGTATATGAAATTTCCTAATATTAGGTTCCGTCACAGAAAACTGTATTATAGCAACACCTCAAATTCAACAAACTGTACTACTTTATAAATACAGTTAAGAAACCTTCTTCATTGCACGATTTTTCAGTTATTTTAGATAAAAACGCTTTCAATTAGCGCTTTATTAACAAGTTCATTTTTGCGTCACATTCATAAAAAAGTCCATTTTGACTAGTACAGAATTGCTGGATTTTATCTATATATAGATGTAAGATAGCTTCGTAACCAAAACAAATACATCTTTTTTTAGGAGAATATATATGAATAATCAAATCATCTCATACGTAGCGAAAATGGAAGCTGCTTTAATGAATAAAATGGAGGATCATAATGAAGAAAATCTTTTATTTTCGATTGCTTCAGATATGATTGCCAAAGAAAAAGATCAATTTAAAAATGTTTGCCAAGCATATGAAGTAGTTAAACACCATATAGTTGGTAACCACTAATGTTAAGGCTCCTCACCAAAAGTTGGTGAGGAGCCTTTTTAACATAGAAAAACCCGATCAATTAATTGATCGGGTAAGTATTTTACTGCGCATATGGTAGAACCATCTTTTGGAATTGTTCAAATGTTGTTTTTTGATTACTGGACAAGCGTTTAATTTGATACACATCATCGTACGGTTTATTATAGCCAAGCGCCGTTGAAAACGCCATTGTGAATCCCACTTCCTTTACCGCATTAATGATGTTAGCATTATATTGCCCAAACGGATAAGCAAAAGCATTTGCCTTTGGAATCATTGTTACACTACGCTTTAAATCCTCAACAACCTCATGATATGGGATTAGAAGCATTTTGCCTTTATTCCCTACCAAGTCGTGTAAATTGTAAGTGTGTGATCCATACGTAAAGACGTCTTGCATATTTGCCATATCTTGACGTGAAAGTGACTGTAAATCATGATAATTAAATAATTGTTCATCTTTCGAATTTTCATTACGGTACGTAATTAAAAACTGCGTAGCTTTAAAGCCATTTTCTTTGAGCACCGGATATGCATATTCACGTGTCGATAATAGACCATCATCAAAAGTCAAAACAATTGAATAAGCAGGCAATGTAATTTCATCGCGCATGAAACGTAATAATTCGTCTGCACTAACCGTTTCGTAGTTCTTACTTTTTAAATACTGCATTTCATTCGTAAATTGAACATCTGTCATCGTAGTACTTACATTTTTAAAACGTCCAAGTTCATCCTCTTTCAGAAAATGATGATACATCATAACTGGAACACCGCGATCGAGCGCTACTTTAGAGCTATGGATATATCCTTCACGGCCACCAAGTACCGTTACGTACCAACTACCTTCTTTCCGTAAAATTGGATAACGATGATTTGTATCTAGCTTAGCAAATGGCTGCAACGTTTTTGATGAATGGTCATAAAGTTCACTGTTTGCAGAAATAGGGATGAAATATTCATTTATCATGGCATTGTCCTTGCCTGTATTTTTATAGGCAGGAGTATTTATAAATTTCACCATTGATTTTTCTGCATAAAGATATGTTTTCCCCCAACGAACTTTTACATATGTTGGATCCAATGCATCTACAATCTCTAGCTGTTGGCCTTTCATTAACGTAGCAATAGCCATTGGTTTTTCGCGACGGAAATCATAAAGAGTTACATTTTCTAATGCCTCGATGTAACCATTTTGCTTATTAGGTGGCGGCGGAGTTGGAGTTGGTTTTTCGATAGGCTTTGTAGTATTTGTTGTACCCTGACTTTTTTCTTCCACAACAAAATTACTATGTACAAATCCTAATCGTCCGTTCACAGCAATTCCGTACCAATTCCCCATTCTATTATAAATAGGAAAACTAACTCCTTCTGACAAAGTTGCAAATTGCACTAGCTCGTTGCCTGTATTATCGTAAATTGGCGCAACATTTGTTGTGACAATATAATCCTTTATCTTTGCAACAGTTGGGACTGTATTTTTATAAGTTGTTACTGGTACAACCGTTGTGTAGCGTTTATCAACATAACCGTAATAACCACCCCAACGAATTTGCCACCAATTCGCTCCGTAATCTTTTGTTACTTCAAAAGTTTGCCCTGCTGATAATGTCCCCACCTGTACTAGTGAGCCTGAACGATTATCAAAGACAGCTGCTTCCTCATTCACTTGGATGACAGTATTTTTTGCATATGCTTTTTCTGCAAAAGGTAATACCATCATGAATAGAAGCAATAATAATAAGCGTTTCACTTTATTCACCTCATAAAAATTTTTATTATCTTTTACTTCAATCATTAGACGATTTTCCAACCTATAAAAGTTTATTGGTTGAATTAATTTCATAAATCATATTGTTTCAGAACCTTTGATTAAATTTATGAAATTAACTCACTTATCTAAATAATCATACGGTGAGACGCCATCCATTCCAATCAATGGATGAATATATGGTTCTGTTTCTACCGTTAGCTTTAAATCAATAGATGATTTTTCATTTTGTAAATCTTCGTTTAATGGAACATCTTCTGCTTCTACAACTTCCTCTGCAACATCCATTGGATTGAGTCTTGCACGTAAGGACGTAAAGCGCTGTAAATCATCCGTACGCTGTAAACCAGCTGCTAGTACATCCGGTTCACCACATAAAATCAAGAAATTTTTTGCACGCGTAATACCTGTATATAATAAATTACGACGCAGCATTTTAGAATATCCTCGGACAACTGGCATAATAACTGTTTGGAACTCAGAGCCCTGGGATTTATGAATAGAGCAACAATAGGCTAGTGTCAATTGATTGAGATCACTACGCTGGTAAGTTACTTCTATACCATCGAATGACACAACAAGCAAATCTTGTTTCTCAATTGTTTCCTTTGCCTTGATAATACTGATTACCTCACCCATATCACCATTAAAAACATTGCTTTCTGGTTGATTGACAAGCTGCAAAACTTTATCCTTTATGCGATAGGTGACATCCCCAAAGATGAGCTCTTTTCTAGTACCAGTATCGTTAGGATTAATAAGCTCCTGAATCATTTTATTTAAATTGTCTATTCCTGCTGGACCTTTGTACATTGGTGCTAACACTTGGATATTACGAATTTCTTGACCTTTCGCAACCGCACTTTTCACAACCTGTGTGACAACGCTTGCTACTTGATCTGAGGAGGCTTTAACAAATGAACGGTCAGACGTTTTTACAGTCAAATCATTCGTGATATGACCACGTTTAATTTGATGAGCAAGTTCAATAATTGTTGAGCCCTCTGCTTGTCGATAAACCTCCGTTAATTCCACAGTAGGAATTTGCTTAGAAGCCAACAAATCCTTTAATACTTGCCCTGGACCTACTGGAGGGAGCTGATCCTGATCGCCAACAAATACAACTTGCACATCCTCATGCAAGGATTTTAATAGTTGATGCGCGAGCCAAGTATCGACCATCGACATTTCATCTACAATAATGAGTTTCCCGGTAACCTCACGCTCAGTCTCTTCTTCTTTTTCCTGACCAGTAAAGCCTAGTAATCGATGAATCGTCATTGCTGGAAGTTCTGTTGATTCTGATAAACGCTTGGCAGCACGTCCTGTAGGGGCACATAAAATAATCGGGAATGGTTCTTCTTTTTGAGCGTATTCCTTCGGGTTTAATGATAGCCCATGTAGCTTTGCATACACCTCTACTACACCCCGAACAACAGTTGTTTTACCTGTACCAGGGCCGCCCGTTAAAATCATAACGGCTGAGTTTAGTGCGTGTTCAATAGCATTCGCTTGTGTTTCAGCATATATGACATTTAGCACTTCTTCTGTTTCACCAATCGCTTTGCGTATTTCGTCCTTACTAAAATGTTCAGCCTTATTGTTACGTTCAATTAAAGCTAATATTTTCGATGCAATTCCTACTTCTGAGAAATATAGGGATGGTAAATATAGTCTCGTTTCTTCCCCACAAATTTTACTTTCCTCACGCAATTCGATGCAAGCTTTAGAAATGGTCTCAAAGGGAATTTCCACTCGTTGACTTTGCTCAAGCATATCTTTTACTAGTGGCAAAACATGTTCTGCATCTAAATACACATGCCCATCCGATAAAGCTGCTGTATTTAGAATATGTAAAATCGCCGCCTTAATACGGTCTGGATGATTGCCAGTAATACCTAATTTAGCACCTAACTCATCAGCACGAAAGAACCCAACACCCTCTACATCTTCAATAAGGCGGTATGGATTTTCATTTAATAGTTCAATCGCCTCTGTTCGATATGTTTGGTAAATTTTCATGCCGAGCTGTGGTCCGAAACCCCATTCATTAAGTTGAATCATCACTCGTTCTAAGCCTAGGTTTTGTTCAATCGTACGATGGATAACCTCTTTTTTTTCAGCTGATAGTCGAGGTACAGCATCAAGCGCATTTGGGTCCTCTAAAATAAGACGTAACGCATTTGCTCCTAGTTTCTCTACAATTGTTTCAGCCGTTTTTTTTCCGATTCCAACAAACAAATCACTCGATAAATAATGAATAATTCCTTGCTCTGTTGCCGGCACTTCTTTTGTAAACGTCTCAATTTGAAATTGCACACCATATTTTGGATGTTGTCTCAATAAACCTGTAAAACGATATTGTTCATCCATCTGTAACGGTGGAAAATATCCAACAACAATTATTTCTTTATCCTCATATTGTAAGTTGGTCTCTTGAATTTTCACACGAACTATTGAATACATATTTTGCGCATTGTGGAAGATAGAGACAATCGGACGTCCGAGTATAAATAATTTATTTAGTTCAAATAAATCAAGATTCTCTGCCATTTTCGATTCGCCCTTTCGTGTCCATTTCAATCATTATATTGTACCACAGCATATCAAGAAATATCGTTTAAAAAGACATTTCACTATATTTTAATCATATGCCTCGGCATAATTGCGTCCAGAATCGGCTTTGTGCTTGCACAAAGAACTCCTTTTGATTCTATGACATCTGCCAGAGGCTTTAACTTCTTTTTAGCAGATGTTTGGTTATCCGACGATGAGGCGAGAGACTTTTGTTAGCTGATATTCAGCTTTAACTATCAGAATATTCACTGAATTAAGTTAAAATTATTTTGACAAATGACATTTCACCGCTATTAACAACCTTTCCATGCTATGATATAGTTGAATTTTGTTGCACGGAAGGATTGTGAAGCTATTGGAATTTAGACCTTGTATCGATTTACACGATGGCAAAGTAAAACAAATTGTTGGCAGTACACTCGGTCATACAGATCAAGAAGTCATCGAAAACTTTATTTCAAATTATGACGCTAGTTATTATGCAAAAATGTTTGCCAAAGATCAATTAACAGGTGGTCACGTCATTATGCTAGGTGATGGAAACGAAGAAGCCGCATTAGCAGCACTATCAGCGTACCCTCAAGGTTTGCAGGTTGGTGGTGGCATTACTACTGAAAATGCAAAAAAGTATATTGATGCTGGTGCTTCCCATGTTATTGTCACATCATTTATCTTCTATGATGGCAAGCTTAATTTAGATCGACTAAAGCAATTAGTACAGATTATCGGTAAACAGCATCTTGTCATCGATTTAAGCTGCCGTATGCGCGATGGAAAATGGTTTGTTGTTACTGATAAATGGACAAAGTTTAGTGATTTTGAAGTAAATGCTGAGTCTATTGCGTATATCGAAAATTTCTGTGATGAACTACTTATTCACGCTGTTGATGTAGAAGGTAAAAAAGGTGGTATGCAAGAAAGCTTAGTGCATGATTTAGCCGCTTGGACAACAATTCCAACAACATATGCTGGTGGCGTCCGTTCTCTAGACGACTTAATGAAATTTAAAAATATAGCAAGTGGTAAGCTTCATGTTACAATCGGTAGCGCTCTTTCAATTTTCGGAGGAGACTTACCATATTCAGATGTGGTAAATTATTGCAAAAAAGGCGGGGTATTGTGAAGTTAGTATATAAGGATTATGTATTTCCTTTTCAAGAAACAAATTTAGAACGTATTATAGATGGTAAATATTTCAAAGTCAATACGAAGGATAATTCTCTTTCGTTGCACGTACAGCTAGATAATGAACAAATGCTACTTGAGTTTTCAAAATCTTTAAAGACAACATGCGGCTTCCTCCGTGATCAAGAAACAGAACCTTATATTTGTACGTATATCGACTTACAAATATTCGTTGATGAATTTAATCAACGATACAATCTAAATGCTGAAATTATCGTTTAATAACGAAGGGGACCCAATCCCCTTTTTTTTTAGTTGAAACAAGAATACTATACTTAATTTAGAGCACATATTTCTATTTAGTAGCTATTTTTGTTAAGCTATTATTTAATGAGATTAAGAGAATTTCATTAATGTTATTTGCTAAAAGAAAGGATTTTATGAAGAATGAAAAATGAACTCGAAGTAAACACTTTAAAAAAACTAAAATCAGACATAACACGTTTCTTTTTAGCCTATAAATTTGCCTTGCAAGAAATTGAAACGAAAATAAATATTTTACAAGAAGAATTTAAGTTAATACATGAATATAACCCGATAGAGCATATATCAACTCGAGTAAAGTCACCAAAAAGTATATTATCGAAAATCCGAAAAAAGAACCTCGAGACATCTGTCGAAGTGATTCGTGAAAACATTCGTGATATTGCGGGCGTGCGAATCACATGCTCCTTTGTAGAGGATATTTATAAAGTAAGTGCAATGCTACAGGCGCAAAATGATATTGAAGTTGTGGATGTAAAGGATTATATTAAATCCCCTAAGGAGAATGGCTATCAAAGCTTGCATCTTATTATAAAAATCCCAATTTTTATGTCCGATCGTGTGGAAAGTGTTTATACAGAAATTCAAATCCGTACAATTGCAATGGACTTCTGGGCTAGCCTTGAGCATAAGATCTATTACAAATACAATCAGGAAGTACCTGAACATATACGTTTGGAATTGAAGGAAGCTGCCATTCAAGCAGCTGAACTGGATCGAAAAATGGAACGACTTAATGAAGAAATAAATATTTTAAAAGCGGAAGAAGAAGAGACGTCATTAGATGCAATGCCTATTGCTTATTTAGCACAATATATCTCTCAATTACCATTTTATTCTTCCGATGATGATCAAGACTAAACTCACGATATAAAAGGATGCCGAAGTAATTCCGGCATCCTTTCTCTACTATGATTTAGTTTAGTTAAATCGCTGTGCAATCATATCGTAAATATAACGTGCTTGGTCGTAGTCTGGCTGTAATGTAAAGGCTTGTTTCAGGTGGTACATAGCATCTTCTGTTTGTTCAGTGGACACCGCATAAAGTACACCTAAATTATAATGTGCATCTGCGTTATTCCAATCCTGTTCGATTAAATAGTCTAATTCTTTCTTACCTTCTTCAAACATTTCTAGCGCACATAGTACAATTGCATATGCTAGACGAATTTGTGTGTCTTCAGGGGCAAGCTCTGAAGCTCGTTGTAAATATGGCAGTGCAAGCTTCGGATTTTCCATTCGCTCAAAGCATTTGCCCATCATATAATATACATCTGCGCCCTCAATGTTATACTTTAGCGCTTGCTCATAAAGCTTTACTGCTTCTGCATATCGTTCCGCATTATAATATAAATTTGCTAAGCCATAATAAGCAGTTGCTGCTGTTTCATCAACAGTAATTGCTTTTTGAAAGAAACGCTCTGCACGTTCAATATCCTCCAACACCGCTAAGAGATTTCCAAAATTCACATACCCAATTGCATTTTCAGGCTCTGCTTCAATTGCTTGTGTAAAAAGTTGTGCGGCATCCTCATAGCGCTTTTCTTGAAATGCTTGAATACCCTGCTCGTTAAAATTCATTGTTTTTGTTCACCTCTATGTAGCGAAAGACTGCCTCAATTCTATACACCTTATGAGAGGCAGTATAAGCAGTCTTTTCGCAAATTATCCTACATATGTTAGTTTTTCATTATTTTTAAAGACTTCATCGATTGTACCGCCACCTAAACATTCTTCACCATCATATAATACAACAGCTTGTCCAGGTGTGATTGCACGTACTGGTTCAGCAAACGTAATATGTGTACGTCCATCTTCTAAAATCTCTACTTCTACAGGTGTATCTGTTTGACGATAACGGAATTTTGCTGTGCATGAAAATTTCCCGGGCAATTTTTTTGTCGAAGTATAGTTCATTTTCACAGCAGTCAATGAAGTAGAATATAATGACTCATGATGGAAGCCTTGTCCAACAAGTAACACATTGCGTTCCAAATCTTTCCCTAGCACGAACCACGGCTCACCGTCACCACCAATTCCAAGGCCATGACGTTGACCAAGTGTATAGTACATTAATCCATCATGCTGGCCCATTACAACACCATCCATCGTCTCCATCTTACCAGGTTGAGCCGGTAAATATTGACTTAGGAATTCTTTGAAATTACGTTCCCCTATAAAACAAATACCTGTTGAATCCTTTTTCTTAGCTGTAGCTAATCCAGCTTCCTCCGCAATTTTACGGACTTCCTTTTTCTCAATATGTCCAATTGGGAACATTACATGAGCTAATTGCTCCTGTGATAATTGGTTTAAGAAATACGTTTGATCTTTATTTTCATCTATTCCACGAAGCATTTTTACTTCGCCTTCACCACTACGATCGATTCGAGCATAGTGACCTGTCGCTAAATAATCAGCGCCAAGATCCATTGCATGTTCTAAAAATGCTTTAAACTTGATTTCCTTATTACACATAACATCAGGATTTGGCGTACGCCCTGCTTTATATTCTTCTAAAAAGTATGTGAAAACCTTATCCCAATATTGCTTTTCAAAATTCACTGCATAGTAAGGAATTCCGATTTGATTACACACTTTAATAACATCATCATAGTCTTCTGTAGCTGTACAAACGCCATTTTCGTCTGTATCATCCCAGTTTTTCATAAATATCCCGATTACTTCATATCCTTGTTGTTTTAGTAAATATGCAGCAACCGAAGAATCTACCCCACCCGACATGCCGACAACAACACGAATTTGTGAGGGATCACGTGTTTCTTTCATTATGGTCACCTTTTCTTTTATTCAATTTCTATTAAATATATAATTTTTAACAGGTGTATGGATTAACCATTTTTATACATTCGAATTAATTCGAAATGGCTGATTTCCGCTACGGGCTACAATCAGTTAAAATGGAAATATATTAGCAAAATAACAACAAATAAATCCTTTTATCGCTCAATAATAAACCTATTTTTTCCTAATCAACACGCCTGAATTTTTAGCAAACTACTTTTTCGCTAATCTTTTCACAATCCCAGCTGTTTTTTCAGCAGCACGTTGTACGTCAGCTTCTGTTAAACCTTGACCGAAGCTAAAGCGGATCGAGTTACGTAATTCCTCTGTCCCTTGTCCAAACATCGCAACTAAAACATGTGATGGATCAATGGAGCCAGCAGTGCACGCCGAACCACTCGATACGCAAATACCCGCCATATCAAGATTCACTAGAAATGACTCTACTTCCATACTAGAAAAACTTACATTTAAAACGTGTGGAAGCGTATTTTCTAAATCACCATTTACATGAAATGCCAGCTTTTCCTGCGTGAAAACATCAAGCATAATTTGCTTAAAGCGATTGTATAGCGCACGCTTCTCATCGCGCAACTCATTTGCAATTCGCACCGCAGTAGCAAAGCCAATCACTGCAGGTACATTTTCAGTACCTGCACGGCGCTTTTTCTCATGCGCTCCACCTAATGCATAACTAGTGAATGGTGTTCCAGCTTTTTGGTAAAGGAAGCCAATCCCCTTAGGACCATTAATTTTATGTGCGGAAACACTTAGTAAATCAACATGTAAATCAGCAACATTAATTGTCTCTAAGCCATATGCCTGAACAGCATCCGTATGAAAAACAGCTGTATGTTCACGTAACAATTCACCTATTTCAGCAATCGGTTGAATCGTACCAACTTCATTATTGCCGTACATAATCGTTACTAAAATTGTATCCTCACGTAATGCATTTCGCACATCTTCTACAGATACATGCCCTTTTTCATCAACTGGCAAATATGTCACATCAAAGCCATCTCGTTCAAGCTTTTCACACGTATGTAATACTGCGTGATGTTCAATTTGTGTGGTAATTATGTGCTTTCCTTCAGCAGCACGTGCATAAACAGTGCCAAAAATAGCCGTATTATCCGCCTCGGTTCCGCCACTTGTTATAATAATTTCCCCAGGTTGAGCACCAATTGATTTAGCTAATTCTTCACGTGCATTATCTAAATATTTGCGCGCCTCTCGACCTGCCCCATGAATACTTGAAGCATTTCCATAAACCTTTTGCATTGCTGTAGTCATAGCTTCTATTACTTGGTCATTCATTGGTGAAGACGCTGCATGATCGAGATAAATATATGAATTCATGTTGAAAACTCCTTTGTACGAAAAGCGCTAAAGATCTGCACCCCCTGCCACACGACTTTGCGACGACTTAGGGAGCGATGCTTTAGCCTAAACATTTTAAATGTAGAACATATAACCTTCCGCTACATTTTCCTCAGTATATTGTGCTAGATCCTCAATTGTCGTTGTATCTAATACATTTTTCACAGCATCGCGAATGCGGAGCCACAACTCTCGCTGAGGTGCTTCTTCATTTTCAATTCCTTCAACTGGTTGAATTGGCCCCTCTAACACACTAATAACATTAGCCGCCGAAATTTCACTTGGTGGATTCGCTAGCATATACCCACCATATGCACCGCGAACACTTTTCACTAAGCCTGAATTACGTAGTGGTGAAACCAATTGCTCTAAGTATGCTTCAGAAAGCTCCTTTTCAGCAGCAATTTTGCGTAGTGGAATAGGTCCTTCTCCATAATGCTTTGCTAGTTCAATCATAATCGTTAGCCCATAACGGCCCTTTGTAGAAATTTTCATTTTATCACCCTCAAATAGTCTAGTCAAAAATACTACAATCAGTATATCATAATCTCCTCTTGAAGAACTCGGAAATACTCTTGGGAGGTTATGATATACTATTAACTGCGCCTTGGTATAGTTAGGCAAAATACTATGATCGCTTCATTTTAGCTCAAAAAAACATTTAGCAAATCAACTCTACCCGGCATAATTGCGTCCGGAGGCTTTAGGCCAACACGATGTTGGTCACTCAGGCGTTTTCGCTGAATGTGAAGGTCTTAGCCTGAGTTCCTCTTTTTCAGCGGATGTTTAGACTCCCACTGAAAAAAAATTAAAAACATTGAAAACTGTTAAAAGGGGGAATTTTAAAATGCATAATGAACCACTTGCTTATCGCATGCGTCCTTTAACCCTTGATGAAATTGTTGGACACCAAGATTTTATCGGTCCTACTACCGCTCTTTATAAAATGATTCAAAATGAACATGTTCCATCTATGCTACTATACGGTGAGCCAGGTATCGGCAAAACGTCAATAGCGAACGCCATAGCAGGAAGCTCGAAGCTCCCATTTTTCGCAATTAATGCTACTCGCGCTGGTAAAAAGGACGTTGAGGATATAGTGCAGGAAGCACGAATCTCAGGAAAAGTCCTACTTTTTTTGGATGAAATTCATCGTTTTAATAAATTACAGCAGGATACTTTGTTGCCACATGTTGAAAATGGCTCGATCGTATTAATTGGGGCAACAACAGAAAATCCGTACCATGATGTAAATCCCGCTATCCGCTCACGGTGCGGAGAAATATATCAACTAAAACGTTTAACGAAAGAAAATTTAATCGAGTTGATTAGAAAAGCACTTTTTGATGAAAAACGTGGACTGGGTAAACATCATTTTGCATTAACAGATGATCAAATTACTCAAATTGCTGGAGCAGCTAATGGTGATGCAAGGAAAGCATTGACTTTGCTTGAATCGATTTATTATGCAAGTGATGAAGTTGATGGTCAAACAATTGCAGCTGATCATATCATTGAACATCTTATCGGCAGAATTGGCGTTTATGGTGATAAAAAAGGGTCTAATTTTTATAATTTGCTATCTGCATTGCAAAAATCTGTTCGTGGAAGTGATACGAATGCAGCATTGTATTATTTAGCACATTTATTAGAAACAGGAGATTTAGTAGCTGTCAGCAGACGCTTACTTGTCATGGCTTATGAGGATATAGGGCTTGCCAATCCTGATGTAGGTCCGCATATGCTTGCAGCAGTACAAGCAGCAGAGCGTTTAGGGTTACCAGAGGCGCGTATTCCGCTCGCAAGTGCTGTTATTGAAATGTGTCTAGCATCTAAATCCAATTCTGCAATAATAGCCATTGATGCCGCAATTGCCAGCATTCATGAAGGAAAAACAGGCGATATTCCACATCATTTACGCGATGCTCATTATGAAGGGGCCAAAGATTTAGGTCATACAGGTTATCAATATCCCCACAACAGCCCGATTGGAACATTTGGTGGCTGGGTCGATCAGCAATATTTACCCAATGAGCTTGTCGGTACAGAATTTTACAAACCTGTCATTGCAGGTGAAGAAAAGCGAATGGCCGGAATCTACGAAAAGCTAAAATCTTTTCATAAAGATAAAAAATAATATCGCTACATGATTAGAATACTGAAAAACATATTATTTTGATTTTCATGAAAATAAGGCACTTCAATTTTAAACAAGAAGGCCTTATTTTTAATTAAATACTATATCGCTTACTTTTCAACGCTTTATATCTCATTGATTTAAATAATTCCGCTTCATCTTCCTATTTTTAATCCCGCATTAACTGACCGTAAAAGCCCGATTTGGTGAAGACTAATCATTAGAAAAATCCCCACTAGTTAAAGCTTCACTTTATGAGTAATTATGGATATTCGTTATATAACGCTTACTGTAAAAGAGGTTCAATGTATCTTCTACATTTCTCAGCGATGGAACCTTAGTCTTTTCTTTCTCATCTTTTTCATTATCTTTTTCATGTAAATAATTAATAAAATTTTGGGTTTGAGTGAGTAAACTAGCGAACTCCTGGGAATTCTCCCGCACTTCAAAGCGAATTGCTTTTACAGCTATTGCTTGACCAATCGATTGCTCTCTTGATGGCGAGGTTTGGTCCTCATCTACATTATCATCCGTTGCTCTGTACAACTCTTTTAATGCCTCAAAAACTTCCTTGTTATCACTAAATCGTTCTCTTATCCACAGCAAAATAAATTGTAATAGGACAACTGCATAAATAAGTGACAGCCATTCATCTCCAAAAGATTTTTTCGACAAACGTTTAAAGTGTTCTGCTTGTGTCACGAGCTCGAATATGATTAGACGAATTGGATATAAGAGCGCATTTCCACTGTTGATATATAATTTTTCTTGATCTTTATACATAGCCAACCAAAAATCCCTTACTAAAGAGATGGATTTTCTTGTCGAAAAAGCTAATTGACATTGGATAAGCCCCTGTTCAAGTGTTGATTGTATAAGTCGTAGAAATAAATGTTCCTCATCCTCACTTACTAATAAGAGTGGGTTTTCTAAGTTCGACAAATCAATTTCGATACCGTTTATGAACATTACACAGCCTCCTTCCTATAAACCATACACATAGTTTTTCAATTTTTAACTATATTTCGACAAAAATCTGTAAATACCTTTTAAGAAAAAAGTCCTTTTTTCATTTCTGTACAATAAAATTTTGACACTACTCCAACGCTCTTCTTAATAATCCATTAACATTACTAAAAAAATCTGCAAAACCTTTAAGAAACGGAAACCCATCCACCCCCTTTCAAGCCCGAGCGCTGTAAGGAATGGAGGGTAAACCGCAAAAAAGTAAGCAGATTCTAAATTATTATTCTATTTTCTGAAAAGTATGGATCAATCAATTATCTCGTAATTTCATTATCAACAAATAGTTTAAATTGTTGCAAGCATTGTTTGACTGCACCTTTTTGTTCAAGTACTGCTCTTCGTAGTGATGTTGTTTTCTCTTCATCCTCTACAACTTCACTATAAAGTGTAAAAATAGCCTCTAATAATTGTTCATTCTCTTCCTGTTCAATACTAGGTAAAGAAAAGGCAGCAATCGTTAATAATTGCTCAATTTTTTCAGGTGTTTTTTGTAGCGCATTAGATGAATAATAAGTTGATGCTGCTAAAAAATAGCAGAGCTTTGCACAACAATCTATAAACAAATGCCAATATGTATTGGCACTCGGTATCTCACCCGCTCTTTCATCAACATAATCTTTATAAAATGTTGTAACTTGCGTATATAAAGGATTTAGTTCCTTCATAGCCTTCGGATAATTATTAGATGTATCCAAATAGTCAAATACAATATCATTCATTTTCTCTTGAAGCTTTACAATATCTAAATGATCACGAATTACTTGAATTTCCATTTTACCACTCTCCGATGTTCTCATTTGTTTTCTAAACGTCACTCCTACTTTCCTAAGCAGTCCTGCACTTTCTAAACAAACGGATCTATTATCTATTGGAATTATTTAAATTATAGCAATAAACCAAATAAAGAAGTGGTCACTTGAACAAAATAAGACAATTTCGTGAATTAATAGCATTTTGAGCACGTAAGGCGAACAATTTTGGTAGAATTATATTCTTTGTACATAATCATCATATAATGATTGCTCTTTCGTTCGATCAACAATTTCTATAATACTTCCTTGCGCATATTTTTTTATTCTTTTTTGTGGTATATAAAAATAAGCACTGTTTGTAATTAACCAATCACTTAGCGTTAGTTCACTACCTGGCTGTTGATTTGTCAATATACGTTTATGCCGAAGTATATCCGCCATTTTGTAAAAACCATCTGATAGTTCATAAGCAGAAACATCAAAATTAAAAATGGGGCTCACAACCTGACCAACATCAAAAATGTGTATTGTTTGCCCCTCTTCATCAATAGCCAACTCTACTGAGCTAATTTCATCGAATAAATTTAAGCCCCTATATTCCATTTGATAGATTTGCTCCATTATTAAATGTCTCCTTTTATAGGTTCTACATCAAATGTTAGAGGAGTCACAAATGTTCTAGACCCCTTCTTCACAACGTTCCTATTGTAACATAGAAAAAGCAGCCGTCTCCAAAGTCAATTGAGACAGCTACTTCTGTAAATTGGCACATCACCACAATGTAGGGCTGGAGCGGCAGCACCACGGGTTTTGTCTGGGCGAAAGCGAAGCGGCAGCAACACGGGTTTTGTCTGTGCGAAAACGTAGTGTAACGAAGCGGCAACAACAACAACACGTGTTTTTTGTGCGATTTCTTTGCTTCTTATTTTTACCGAGAAATTATTTGAATTTATCGATAAATATTATTAATTTATCGACCAACTTTTTGAATTTATCAACCAACTTTTTATATTTATCGACATAACAAATTTTTTAAAGTTGTTTTAACCTTGAACACGTGTAATTTTTACATCTTTTATGATTGTATTCACTACCCAACTTGCAGCAATCAAGCCTGCCACTGAAGGAACAAAAGCGTTGGAAGATGGCGGCATTTTTGCTTTACGGATGGCTGCATCTGGTTTTCCGACATGCTCCACGACATCTGGACGAACTACAATAGGACTCTCATCTGAGAATACAACCGTCACGCCTTTATGAATACCCTCTTTACGTAGTTTCGTACGAATTACTTTTGCCAATGGATCTGTATGTGTTTTGGATATATCTGCAATTTTAAAACGAGTAGGATCCATTTTATTTGCTGCACCCATACTAGATATGATTGGAATATTACGCTGTAGACATTCCTTCACAATATGAATTTTATACATCACTGTGTCACTCGCATCAATGACATAATCTATGCCTTGCGCGAAAAATTCCTCATATGTTTCCTCCGTGTAAAACATATGCATATCAATAACTTCACATTCTGGATTAATATCAGCAATACGTTCTTTCATGACACCTGACTTTGATTTACCGACCGTTGAAAGATAGGCAACTAATTGACGATTCACATTTGTAATATCTACATTATCCTTATCTACCAAAATAATGCGCCCAATACCACTTCTTGCACATGCCTCTGCAGCAAATGAACCTACACCGCCTACACCAAGAATGGCTACCGTTGTATTTTTTAATTTTTCGAGTCCCTCTGTTCCAATTGCGAGCTCGTTACGTGAAAATTGATGTAGCATCATTACACTCTCCGTCTATTGAATTTTTTATCCCGCTTTAACGGGCAGTAAAAGCCCGATTGATGAAGACTAACAATCAGCGGTGGATGAAGAACCCTCCACTAATTAAAGTTTCACTTTATTAGTAAACCTAGTTATATACTAAGATAAATCAAACTTATATTACATTTTATCATGATATTCATCAAGTAAAAATTATAACTAAAATCAATAAGTATTCCTAATCAAAATACTTCTGGGTCTATCAGAGCTATGTATCCGCACTACTAAAGTAAGCAGTAGAAAATTTAAGAGGTTGGGAAAAATAACTGCTCAAAACCTTAAATAACGAGAGAACTCAATTTTAGAAACATTGATTTCTCTCGCTTCTCTGATGTGAATATACTTATATCCCAGCCTCTTTTGCCTCGAACTTCCATCAACTTCCTATCTGTTCATATTTTTTTGAAAAGCTTCTACAAAATTTGAACCGAGCTGAACATTCACTTGCTTGAAAGCCGCAATTACTGCCCCCCCGATTGGTTGTAATACCGGTGTCATAAATTGCATTGGCAGCTCATCAGCTTTTGCGAGTTGTTGTAATTTAGGTATAATAAAAGCTTCATTATGAAAAACGCCACCCACTAATACGACAGGTACATCCCCTTGACCCCAAGCCATACAAGAGTAACATGCTTTAATCGCCATATAATATTTCTTACAAGCATCTTCAATAATGCTAATGGCAACGTCATCTCCCTTTTCAGCCACATCAAATACATATTTGCTTACTGGCGCAATTACTGTCCGAGGATGCACCTCTCCATAAATACGCTCTATTAATTGCGGTACATTTTCCACAGAAAAATAACGCAATATTACATCTGTCAAAGCTGTTGAGTCTGCTCTTCCATCATAGCTTTTAAAAATAGCTTTCATTACTTGAACCCCTAAATCATAGCCACTGCCCTCATCATCAAAAAGATAACCCCAGCCCCCTACCCGATGAAAATGTTGCTTACAATCATACCCCATTGTGATGGCACCCGTTCCTGCAATTTGCACAATGCCTTCCTGCCCAAGTGTGCCCGCATAAAGTGCAATTAGAGCATCATTATCAACAAAAACATGTGCTTTTTTATGAACATATTGACGTACTATCATTTCTACAACTTCCTCTGCCTGTAGCTCCTTGACCCCAGCCATGCCAGCAAAACAACTATCTATAGCTGCAAATACTCGTGGATTTTGTTGTTGTAAATTCTGTAGTATATCGTGAATCGTTGACTTAAAATATTGAACATCCATTGCTGTTGGGTTACTCCGAGTCGTTTCTACTTTGGCATAAATATTGCCAAACTCATCACAAATCACTGCAGACGTTTTCGTTCCACCACCGTCGATCGCCAATACATACATAATTTTGCTCCTTTCACTATCAATTTCGCTTGGGAGTAATTATAGCTGTCGTTTCACTTTCGCTCAGAAAACATTTGGAGCTGTCGTTTCACTTTCGCTCAGAAAACATTTGCTGAATGAAGATAGAAAAGGGATTAAGCACTATCAACTGATGGCTTAATCCCTTCTTCTATCATTTCGTAAAACCAAATGATGCCCATGGCTGAATATGTGCTAATAAGAATTGTTCTTCTTCTACAACTCTTGCAACAACATTTGTTGATCCGGCATTAGGCATTTCCTTTAAAACAATTTGCAATTCACCCTTATATCGTACATCTAAATTATTATCGATTGTCACATCCCCCAATGTTAATGGATGGATATCATGTGTAGGAAAGTCACCATTTTTATATTTAACACGAGATTGAGTACTACGGATCACATACTCTGAAACATCGCCACGATTAAAATGTGGCTCCTTAAAAAGGATCGCTTCTTCTAAAATAGTCGTTTCAACAGACTGTTCAACCTTCAGCTCTAACTTATGGCGATTTAATTGACCTAACGCACGTATTTCTTCCTCAGAAGCATACATATTGCCAATAATACAATCATCTATTAAACCAGTTTGCCATAAATCCTTTGCTTGGACAGTAATTGGCAGATGACGATGCTCTTCTAATGTTGGCAAGCCATGCTCGGTTTCTTCCCAAGGTCCAAACATAGCATGTTGCGATGAAATCATGGCTGCTGTTCGAATATGATTCGCTTTAAATTGCCTAGATGTTTGTAGAAAATGTTGGCGCGAAAGACCTGTAAAACGTCGCGGATAAAAATTATGGCAGCCAATAATATTATCTTTATTCGGTTGATAGGATAATATAGTTTCTACATATTTTGTACCGTTACTAATATTTAACTCTATTTTTAAATTACTTGCATCGAGAGACATAAATGCTTCTTCCTGGCCAGAGAAACCCATGTCTACGCGCAATGTAGCTAAATGATAGTGCTCCTTAAAGTAACCAATATCTTTATAGGTTAAGCCTAAATTTTCAAAAACGGCCGGTGCAATATCAGCAGAAATTTCAAAACCAAGCTGCTGCGCAAATTCATTTATTTGCTGTAATTTATGGCGTTCCTGATCAGTATTTAACGACATAAGACATGTGAATATACGATCAAAACCATTGTCATGAGCGAGCTGAACGTACCGCTTCATATCTTCTAATGTACTATGCTGAGGATATAGTGAAATCCCTAATCTTCTCAATTCAAAAACCTCCGTTTAGTTCGCCATTACACCTCTACTTTTTGGCCTTCTGATTGTACAAGGTGCTGTTCATTTTGAGTTTCTGAGGCAGCAGCTAGCTGTTCATTTCGCTTTGCCATGCGGTTTGCCAGCGAAATGAACGGTAAATAAATACACACAGCGACTATAAGTAAGACAATACTAAGTACAGCTCCTTTCCAAGATTGCGTCGCTAGGAATCCATTAATAATCGGTGGCGTTGTCCATGGTGGTGAAACTGTAGCTGCTGGCACATAGCCCCACTTTGTTGCAAAGAAAGCAATTGTTACGTTAATCATTGGTGTCAAAATAAACGGTACGAATAACACTGGGTTTAACACAATTGGAAGACCGAAAAGTAATGGTTCATTAATATTGAAAAACCCTGGTGCTGCCGACAATTTTCCAACGGTATTGTATTGTTTATTCTTTCTAGCGATAATGAAAATAGCAATAATAAGTGCTATTGTCGTACCGGAACCACCCATATTGATGAAAGCATCAAAGAATGGCTTATTTACGATATATGGCGCTACTTCTCCAGCTGAAATTGCTTTTACATTCTCTTTAATCGCTGGTAAATTTATTGTTTGCATGAACGGTTCGATGATATTAGCACCGTGAACACCTAATGTCCATAAAAACGTAGGGATGAATGCTAAAACTAAAGCCGCAACCCATGTATTCGTTAAGCCCATAAATGGCTCTTGAATTGCAGAGTAGAAAGAACCGACAATATCAGGAATACCGAAGCCTGCCGAAATAATCGTACGAACTAGAGCAAATAAACCAATTGTAATAATAGCAGGTAGTAATGCTGCGAATGATTTTGAAACAGCTGGTGGTACACCATTCGGCATTTTAATTAGCAACTTAGGATTGCCAGACAATCTACAAAATACTTCAGTTGAGAGCAGAGAAATAATAATAGCTATAAATAAACCACCTGTACTTGTTGTTAACCCTGTTAATCCACCGTCACCAAAAGTACCAAACGTCATATAACTTGAAAGACTGATGACACCGGCTGAAAGTCCATCCTTGTGATAGCTTTTTGCAAGATTGTAAGCAATTGAAAAGGCTAATAACAAAGAAATGATTCCAAATGTTGCACCCCAAATGTTCCCGCCCCATTGAGTCCAAGTTTCATGTTTCCAGATGGCATCGAGTGCATTTTGATAATATTTGATAGGTAAATTATTAACAAGAATCGCAAGAGATCCAACAATTGTTAATGGCATAATCGTAATAAAACCATCTCGAATGGCAACTAAATGTCGCTGATTCCCTACTCTAGCAGCAACCGGCACAATTTTTTCTTCTAAAAAACGGAACATTTCACACACTCCCTTTGCTTTTTATCGTGACATCAAGGCTTGATGCTACTCCCCTTTGATTCGCTCATATAATTCAATCATTTCCGTTGCTAAATCGCGAAACGTAATAGCATTCATTAAATGATCTTGCGCGTGAATTAACAGCATCGACACTTCTACTTTCTCTCCCCTTGCCTCTTGTGACAGTAAAGCCGTCTGAGAATGATGTGCTTCAATCAATGCATCATTAGCTAATTGTATTTTTTCCTTTGCTTGCTGAATCTGCCCCTTTTTTGCTAGCTGGATAGCCTCCATACACTCACTTTTCGTATTACCACTATGCACAATCAATCCCATAATGGATTCCATTAAAACTGTTTCCTCCATTGCCATAGCCCCCTTAATCAATCAACTTTAGTGCCTGCTTTAAGACATTTTCGCCATTCATCATGCCGTAATCCACCATATTAATAACATCAATTCGGAAATTCATTTCCTTGTATTTTGTTTCAAATGTCCCTTTTAAGTAACGGACTTGAGGACCCAATAGAAGCACATCCGCCATTTTAGTAGCTAATACTTTGTCAACTTCACTTTCAGCAATCGCATAAATATCTGCCGTAATGTTTTGTTCCTGTGCCGCTTTTTGCATTTTAGTCACTAATAAACTAGTACTCATTCCCGCTACACACACTAACATAATGTTTTTCATCAAAACACTCCTTTTCATGATTAAGTTCATCTTTTCTAGTTAACTTTAATTTTGTAATCCCCCTACTGTGAAACCGCTTTCTTATTTTGAGAATAGCACCTATTGGTATATACCACAATACGTTTTTCACACCATTTCTCTCCTCAGAAAAGGTCTGCAAAAATTAGGCTATATCTTTATCACATACTATCGAAAGGATTCTCTCAACTGGTATAGTCCAGAAAAAAGTTCAAAAAAATTTTAGTTGCTAAACCTATCTATCGACATACAATTATTAACATGCTTAAAAATATTCATAGAAGGTTGGCTTATTGGAAGGTAATGCCAATTGTCATCGATTAATAATCTCTTCAGCCAATTGTTTATTTGCATACAAGACCGCATCCTCTACTGAAAGGTAGCCAACCATCATCGCTGAAAAAAGATTAATCGGCAATGCTAACAGATGCATTTCCGCGATAGTATTTGTCCCAATTACCGAGACATCTTCACTCTTATTTATTTAATATAGGCGATCATTCCAACTACAAAGTGCATCTTCAATTCGAATATACAATGGCTCTTGAATATCCCCCCAAGGATAATGCTGCATAAACCGTGTAGCATCTACTACTCTGATCATCACATCCTGAACGACTTCCTTTTTAAACTGTGGCTCTTTAAAATAGAAGCCAAATTGATGGTCGTTAGAAGTAACTCCTTTAATGCTACTGACACTCGCCGCATGTGACGTTATAAAACGCCAAATCGCTTGTTCTGCTAGTAAATCCTCTGTTATAAAATCATGAATCTCAAAAGTTCCATCCTGAATAATATAACGAATATAGCCTGCAAAATGAGCGCTTGTGCATTATGAAACCTCTTAATCGCCTGGAAAAGAGCGGAATCTGGTCATTCAAAGCTCATTCGTTTGACTACATCCAATTGCTTTCCGAAAGAAGGAAACATCATTTGCGGAATGGTGTAATGTAGCTTCTCAAAGAACAATTCCCATCCAAAGTAACGATAGAAGGATACAGAAAATGGTGCTAACACAGAAACGACTTGTCCATTCTCTAACATTTTCTTAAGTGCCTCTATCATAAGTCTTTTGATAATACCTTGCTGCCGATACTCCGGATAGGATGCAACAAAGCCAATTCCGCCCATATCATATTTTGCACCATGTACGATCATATTAAGTGGCAATATTAAAAGCTGACCAACTACTTTATGTTCATCGAAAGCACCTAATGTTGTGCTGTTCTCAATCCAATAATGAAAATCATCTCGCCTGGCACTATACTTATTAGGAAAACAATAATCTCTTAATTGATGACCTGTATATAATCTTTTGGTGGAATTATCTTAATTTCCATGTATAGATCCCCTATAACAACACTGAATATTCTTAAAATTCAAGATAGACTTAATTGATTTTTTTTGACATACTCCTCAACCTCAGAAGAAGTGGATAGCAATAAAATGCGTTCATTATGTGTCATTAACTGCTGTTTCGAAAGCTTAGCGATGTGTGCACGAGTCTTTAGAATAGATGAAGCACTCATGGAAAACTCGTTTAATCCAAATCCAAGTAAAATCGGTAATGCTATTTCATCTGCGGCCATTTCACCACACATACCTACCCATTTTCCTTGATGATGTGCTGCATCAATGACATTTTTTATAAGTCTTAAGACAGCAGGATGGTATGGCTGATATAAATAAGAAACATTTTCGTTCATGCGATCTGCCGCCAACGTGTACTGGATTAAATCATTTGTACCAATTGAGAAAAAATCCACTTCCTTTGCAAATAAATCTGCAATGATAGCTGCCGACGGAATTTCAATCATCATCCCTACTTCAATCGTTTTAGATACAGTACAACCATTATTTTCTAAATTTTGTTTTTCCTCCAACAAAATTGCCTTCGCCATTTTAAATTCATCCACTGTAGCAATCATTGGAAACATAATCTTTAAATTGCCGTAAGCGCTTGCTCTTAGTAATGCGCGAAGCTGTACACGAAACATTTCTTGTTGCGTTAAACTAATTCGAATCGCTCGATAGCCAAGAAAAGGGTTCATTTCAGCAGCAAGCTTCATATATGGAAGGTGCTTATCGCCACCTATATCTAATGTTCGAACAATCGTCGGCTTGTCCTGCATTTTCTCAAGTACACTTTTATATGCTTGAAACTGCTCCTCTTCTGTAGGTAGCTCCTGACGTTCCATATATAAAAATTCCGTACGAAAAAGGCCGATACCTTCTCCACCAGCATTTATAACAAATTCCACATCTTCAGGCTTCCCTATATTCCCAGCAATTTCTACAGAGCATCCATCCGCACTCAAACTTGGCAATGTACGATAGTGGAAAAGTTCTTCTTGCTCTTCAATTTGTAAACGTTGTTGTTGCATATAATAACTAGATACTTCCGATGTAGCGTTGACAATAATCTTGCCATTTGTTCCATCTATAATAATTGGTGCTCCGTGTTGTATATTTTGCGTGGCATTTTTTGTCCCTACTACTGCTGGAATCTCTAATGTTCGTGCGAGAATAGAAGAGTGAGATGTTTTGCCGCCAATATCCGTTATAAACCCTTTTACATACTTTGTATCTAGCATCGCAGTCATGGACGGTGTTAAATCTTTAGCGACGATAATTACTTCAGAGGCTAAATGATTCATATCCACCATTTCGACCCCCAACAAGTTGGCTAATATTCGTTTAGACACATCTCGAATATCAGCAACTCGCTCCTGTATATAGACATTGTCTAGCTCCTCAAACATAGCTATGAACATATTTGATATTTCATCTAATGCAAATTCTGCATTCACCCCAGCTTGAATTTTAGCTTCAATAGCTGCTAGCATTTCAGGATCCTCTAGTACTAATAGATGTGCCGCAAAAATATCCGCCTTCTCTGCACCAAATTTCTCCTGAGCTATTTCATGGATTTCTCGAAGTTCCGTTTTCGTTTTCACAACTGCTGCCTTGAACCTTACTAGTTCAGCATCTACATCAGCGACCTTTACCTCTTCATAAGATAGATCTGGTTCCTTTAAACAATAAGCATTTGCAAAGGCAATGCCCTGAGACACAGCAATTCCTTGTATTTCTAGCATTCCTCACCAATCCCTTCAGAAACAATTACTTCTGTTATTGTTTGGAAAAGCTTCTCAGCATCAGGTCCCTCTGCTGAAATTTCAACAATACTTCCAGGCGCTACTCCTTGTGCCATAACCCCCATTATTGATTTTAAATTGACTGATTTCTCTTTATAGGTTAACTGAACGTCACACTCAAATGGCGTTACAGCAGTTACAAGTAACGCTACTGGTCTTGCATGTAGTCCTTCTGGCGTTGTTATTTTAAACATTTTCTTCATCGCTATCCCTCCGCATGTCATTAAAACTTAATACGATGTTGGTAATTGGCAATCATAGCCTCATTATGAGACAAATCCGAGTCAACATTATTACTTTTAAAAACAGGTAATGCTTCGATAGATATGGCCATGATCTCAATGATTTCACTGAATAATGCATTTAAAATAATTGAACTAATAACTGTAGAGGCAGGTGCATACTGTATTTTATTGTGATGTAGCAAACCATCTCCAATTGGTATATGGGTATCGATAACTAAATCCACTATATTCTCTAAGCGTTGTCCACTTCGATGGCGTGACGGCTGTTCACGATAAGCGAGAGATTGCAAAGACATAACAAATACCCCTGATTCTTTCGCTAAAAATGCTGCATCTATAGGGGCTTGATTTCTACCAGATGTCGAAATAACAATGCAAACATCATTTTCACGAAAATCAAATTGATCTTTATACTGTTCAATGATTGTCGGGTCCTTCTCGTTTTTAGACGATGTCATTGCTCCTGCCTGTAATGTCAAAGGTTCAATAATTATAGGACGTACAGGTACAAGCCCTCCAGCTCGATAAAATGCATCCTGTGCTAAAAGTTGAGAATGACCACAACCAAATAATTGGACAATCCCTCCTCGTTGAAGCCGTTGTACAATTATTTGAGCGGCTCCTTTTATTTGAGCATTTTCTTGCACCTTCACAACCTGCATTAACTTTTGTATTTCTAGAAAATACGCATCCATAAGATCACCTTTTAATTTCACTAATGAATTTGTATCGATCAGCTCGATAAGTGCTTCGTACAAGCTCAAACGGGACTCCATCTGATAAATAACTAATACGCTTAATAATTAACACCGGTGCAGTATTATTAATTTGCAAAAATTTACTGTCTTCTTTTGAAACAATTGCTGCCTCCATTTGCTGAATAGCATTTCCAATTTTCCGATGAGATTTTGCTTCGATTAAGGCATATAATGATCCCATTATCTTCTTTTCATCTAATTCAGGATATACTTTTACTGGGATATATGTTCTTTCAATTGCCATTGGCTCGGAATCTGCATTACGAATTCGCCCTACAAAGAATACCTCTTCACCCGGCTCTAACATTAAATCTCCTGCAACATCGACGGGTGGTATGATTTTCTCAAAGCGTAGAACTTTACTGCTTGGTTCCATCCCTCTAGCCCGCATATCCTCTGTGAAACTTGTTAACCCTTTTAGTGGTTGCTCTAATTTTGGATTAGCTACATAGGTACCTCTCCCTTTTTCACGATACAGTAAGCCGCTGTTGACTAAATTTGTGATCGATTGACGAACAGTCATTCTACTAACATCAAATTGCGTAGAAAGCTCTCGCTCAGAAGGTATATTTTCACCGATTTTGTATTCTTCTAAAAAAATACGTTGTTTTATGATCTCTTCTATTTGTATATAGATTGGTATATGAGAATTTTTATCTAACAAGTCTTGCACCATCCTTATCCAACTTTACTTTCATTTCTCAAATACAACTTTACCTCGACAAATAGTTTTTTGCACATTCAATTTTTCATCTAGTAATACAAAATCTGCATCGTAGCCTTCTGCAATACGACCTTTAGTTGTAAGCTGTAATTGTTCAGCAGCATTCATAGAGGACATTGCGACAATTTCCTGCAATGAGCAATTAGTGATTGCTTTTATATTTTTTACTGCTTGTTCCATCGTTAACACACTACCAGCTAAAGCCCCATTAGATAAATGAGCTCCATCCTTAGAAACATGAACGGTTTGCCCACCTAAATCATAATCACCGTAATGTAAGCCTTTTGCCCGCATCGCATCGGTAATTAAAACAATGCCCTTTGCGCCTTTAATCCGATACGCCAGATTTACGGCTTGAGGATGGCTATGCACGAAATCTGCGATAATTTCAACCTTCACCTTATCCTCTAAAAACACTGCACCGACGACACCTGGATTTCGATGATGGAAAGGGCTCATTTGGTTATATAAATGTGTAGCTTGTCTTACTCCCAATGCTACTGATCTATCTACCTCCTCAATTGTTGCGTCAGAATGGCCAATGGAAGCAATAACATTTAAATCCTTTAACGTTTCAATAAACGAAAATCCTCCCTCTACCTCAGGTGCAATTGTTACTTGTTTAATGCGATATTTACTTTTTTTCTGCCATGATGCAAATTGCTCAATAGATGGTAAAATAATGTATTCTAAAGGCTGAGCACCTGCCCGTTTTTTCGATACGTATGGCCCCTCTACATGTATACCTAATAAACTTGCCTCATCATCACTATTTTCAAATTGCGCAACATTAGTTAGAGCACTTTCAATTGCTTCTATAGATTGCGTCATGGTAGTAGCGAGGAAGCCTGTGACGCCTTCTTGTACTAAAGAGCGTGCCATTTGATGTAAAGCTAATTGCGTAGCATCCATCACATCATGCCCAGCAGAGCCATGTATGTGCATATCAATATAGCCAGGTAGCAGTAACCAATTTTTATCTTTGCCATCTATATAATGCTCAGCCTTATCAGATAAATCATGACTTATTTTAATAATCCTACCATTGTCAATGAATAAGTCACCCTTAAACGGCTTTTCTCCATGATTGACGATCGTAACATTGGAAATTAAAAGCGTTTTCTTCAATAGATCACCCCTATTCATTTTTGAGGAGCTTTGCTGAAGTTAACAAACTATTAATCAACTTGGTATAGTTGTCTATACCAATTATATGATTCTTCTAAAAAAATAAAAAGTATTTTTTCATATTTTCAAAATTTTTCGATTCATCGCCATGACGTGGGGTTGATTTCCGTTCCGTATTGGCGCTTTCCCGGGGGCGTCCAGCCGGAACGAAGATCAACTTATATTACATGGTATACGTTTTAACAAATGTCATCCCCGACACCCCAACTTGTAAAAGATCATTTTTAGTGATAAGAACATGTTAATTATCATACAATTTCTTCGTTCTATTTTTGCAGTCTATATCCACACCTTATTCATCTCCTGCTAAAGCTATAGAAGTGGGAGCCTTCTGTAACTGCCGTTACACTTTCATTACAAAAAACATTTGTAGCTGACGCTTTGCTTTCGCTACTAAAACCATTGCTGAAATAAGTTAATAAAAAGAGCTATTTCAATGCTCCTTTTGTGCTTATGAATTATGTATGACGAATCCCGATTGTGCCGTAATGCCAAGAAACATTCGTTTTGAACCCGCAATTTGCAGGTGGGTGCCCGCTTTGCAGTTTTAAACGTCCCGCTCCGCATGGGGCATGTTTGCGACTACAAAATGAAGGCTCCCGATTCTATTGTGTTCGGTCAAAACTGTTAAGTAGAACTAGCAGTTAGACAAACACATCAGGATTCGTATTACAGTTATAATAGCATGATATTTCTGATAATTCAAACTATTTTCTTTTAAAATATCTAAATTTTTGTGAAAACGCAAAAAATGCCTAGATTCTCAACCGTTTTCGCTAGAGAATCCAGGTATTTAGAAGTGCTAATTATTTTCTGAATGGTTTGATCGCTAGACTTAACTCGCTCAATTGATCAGCAGATACTCCACTCGGTGCCTCTGTCATTAAGCAGCTAGCACTTGCTGTTTTCGGAAAGGCAATTGTGTCACGTAAGTTAGTGCGGCCAGCAAGTAGCATTACGAAGCGGTCAAGACCAAATGCAAGACCTCCATGTGGCGGCACACCATATTCAAATGCTTCTAATAAGAAACCAAATTGTGCCTTAGCTTCTTCTTCTGTGAAGCCAAGTAATTTAAACATTTTTTCTTGTAAATCGCGCTCATAAATACGTAATGAACCTCCACCAAGCTCATAGCCGTTTAAGACGATATCGTAAGCTTGTGCTCGGACTGCTGAAGGATCAGTATCCATTAAATGAATATCTTCATCGAACGGACGTGTGAATGGGTGATGTGCTGCATAGTAACGGCCATCTTCCTCAGAGTACTCAAATAATGGCCAATCCGTAATCCATAGGAATGCAAATTGTGATTCGTCGATTAAGCCTAGTTCTTGACCTAATTTCGTACGAAGTGCACCTAGAGATGCTGCTACTACAGGCGCTTTATCAGCTACGAATACTAAAATATCGCCCACTTCAGCTTTCATACGTTCGATTAATGCCGCAGCTAATGCGTCGTCAAAGAATTTTGCAATTGGTCCGTTCAAGCCTTCTTCAGTAACTTTTAACCAAGCAAGACCTTTTGCTCCGTAAATACCAACGAATTTTGTTAGTTCGTCCATGTCTTTACGAGAGTATTTATCTGCCGCACCTTTAATATTGATACTTTTTACTTGCTTACCTTGTGCTACTGTATCAGCAAATACTTTGAAATCGCAGCCATCAAAAATATCGTTTAATGCGATTAGCTCTAAACCGAAACGCACGTCTGGTTTATCTGAGCCGTAACGATCCATCGCTTCTTGATATTTCATTCGTTGGAATGGAGCAGGGATATCAATACCTTTTACTTCTTTCATAACAGCTTGAATTAAGCGTTCGTTCATTTCTAAAACTTCTTCTTGTGTTAAGAAGCTTGTTTCAATATCAACTTGTGTAAACTCTGGCTGACGGTCAGCTCGTAAGTCTTCATCACGGAAGCAACGTGCCATTTGGAAGTACTTCTCGAAACCAGCCACCATTAATAATTGTTTAAATAGCTGAGGTGATTGTGGTAATGCATAAAATTCACCTTCATGAACACGTGATGGTACCAAATAGTCACGAGCGCCTTCAGGAGTCGATTTTGTTAAAATTGGCGTCTCTACTTCTAAGAAGCCTTCGTTTTGTAAGAAGTTGCGAATTGTACGAGTAACGTCTGAACGCATTTTGAATGTATCAAACATAACAGGACGACGCAGGTCGAGATAACGATATTTCAAACGTAAATCTTCGGATACGTCAGTGCGATCTTCGATTTGGAACGGTGTTGTTTTTGCCGTATTAATAACGATTAATTTTGTCGCTTCTACTTCAATTTTACCGTTTGGTACATTTGGGTTGATTTGATCTTCTGAACGTAGAATAACTGTCCCTTCTACTTCAATTACGTACTCGCTACGCACTTTGTCGGCTAAAGCATGTGCTTCTGCAACATCAGGGCTAAACACAACCTGTGTGATTCCAGTACGGTCACGTAAATCAATGAAAATTAAACCACCTAGGTCGCGGCGACGTTGTACCCAACCTTTTAATACGACTTTTTCGCCTTGTAATGCTTCTGAAAGCTCGTTACTAGCATGTGTTCTTATTGCCATTTGTTTAATTCCTCCAAAATTTATTTGGCTAATCACCATAACTTTTGGTGATAGTCCATTTATTTCACTTATGTAGCATACAGTTCCCACCAACGTAGTGAATTGATGCCAAGGACAATTAGTAGTTCTTTGTTAACTGAATTATCTGTCCAAAATGAAGTCGATATTTGAATCATTTGGACAGATAATCCTGTAAACGATTAATACTTGTGTTCGTTTATTGTTTTAACAAGTAGTTTACTAATTCTGAGAATGCGACTTTTTGTTGTTCACCTGATTCCATATGTTTAACAGTAGCCGCTTGTTCTTCTAGCTCTGTTTCACCTAAAACAATCGTATATTTTGCACCTAAACGGTCTGCGGATTTCATTTGAGCTTTCATTTTGCGATCTAAATAATCCATCTCTGCAGAAATGCCCTTCGCACGGAAGGTACTTGTTAATTCTACAGTCTTTAGCTTCGCTTCATCGCCCATAGCGATCATATAGACATCGAGTCCTGATGCTGTGTCTAATTCAACACCCTCAGCTTCAAGTGCAAGCAACAAACGTTCAATACTTAATGCAAAACCGATACCTGGTACTTCTGGTCCACCGATTTCTTGAACAAGGCCATGATAGCGACCTCCACCACAAAGTGTAGTAATCGCTCCAAAGCCAGATGCCGTAGACATAATTTCAAAAGTCGTATGATTGTAATAATCAAGACCTCTCACAAGATTTGGATCAACCTCATACGTAATTCCTAATGTATCTAAATACGTTTTAACTTGAGCAAAATATGCTGCTGACTCCTCTGTTAGGAAATCAGTTAACGCAGGTGCGGTATTCATTAATGGATGCTCGCGGTCTACCTTACAGTCTAAAATGCGTAGTGGGTTTTTTTGCAAACGATTTTGGCAATCTGAACAAAATTCATGAATATGTGGTTCAAAGTGTTGTAGCAGTGCCGTACGGTGTGTATCACGTGTTGATTTGTCACCAAGGGAATTAATAACTAATTTTAGATCCTTTAAACCTGCTGATTCATAGACATCCATTGCTAGTGCAATTACTTCAGCATCGATAGCTGGATCTGCTGAACCAATTGCTTCTACACCAAATTGAACAAATTGACGGTAGCGCCCTGCTTGTTGACGTTCATAACGGAACATTGGTCCTAAATATGAAAGCTTCACTGGTTGATCAGGTGCACCAAACATTTTATGTTCAACATAAGCACGAACCACACCAGCTGTATTTTCTGGACGCAATGTTAACGAACGGCCACCGCGATCTTCAAATGTATACATTTCCTTTTGAACAACATCTGTTGTTTCACCGACACCACGTGCAAATAAATCTGTTTGCTCAAAAATTGGTGTGCGAATTTCATTGTAGCGATAGACACGACAGATATCACGGATAATCGCTTCTACCTTTTGCCATTTTTCCGATTGCCCAGGCAAAATATCTTGTGTCCCTCGTGGCACTTTAAAACTCATATAAATACCTCCTCTGTAGATTGCTTATGAACAAGCTTACAACTGGACTACTCTCATTTTGAGCAATAATTCTCTCCAAATTTGTCCAATAAAAAAGCTCTCGCCACCTTGCATATTGCAAGGGACGAGAGCTGTATAAGCTTCCGCGGTTCCACCCTAGTTGACGCATCAAATACATGCGTCCTCCTCCTGATCGGATAACGGCCGATTCCGTTTTTTCCTACTAAGATTTACTTTTCAGAAAAAAGCCTCTCAAGTGTTGTTCACGTTATACATTTTTGTAGGAAAGATTGCAGCCTAAGTCTTTCCCTCTCTTCTCCAATAGAGGTATACGCTACTTGCTTGGTCATAAGCGATTAATCATTTTTTGATTACCCTTTATGTTAGTCACAACGAAAGGTAATGTCAACTGTTTTTGTGTTTTTTACAATACAGTCGTGAAAATTACAAATTCCATTACCTTTTTCCCACGAATTCTATTACTAAAGCATGGTAAAATAGCACAAGGAATAGGAGGAATCTGATGAGGACAAAATTATTACATATTATAATCATCTTCGTACTAGTGTTAACGATTGCGATTCCAAGTATGAACAATGTTCAAAAAGCACTAGCCGACACCAGTGATTTAACAGTAACTGGATCGATTCTTCATTTACGTGAGGGACCTGGACTGTCTTATCCAATCATTACGACATTAGAAGAGGGTGATCCGTTAACCTCTATTGGTCGTGAAGGCGATTGGATTCAAGTAAAAGCAGGCAATTACGAAGGTTGGGTAGCATCCTGGCTAACAGCTCCAACAAACGCTAAACAAACGATTGATCAAACCGTGATTTCACAGGTCGATCGTCTAAATATCCGTACTGAGCCTGATATTTCTTCAGCAGTTCTTGGACAATTATCAACAGGCGAACAAGCAAATCTTATTGAAAAAAATGGCGAATGGGCGAAAATAGATTGGAATGGGCTAGTTGGTTGGGTATCTGCAGACTATGTTACAATCAATGACCTACCTGAAAAAAAAGCTGAAGCTGATGAACCTGAGGCTGACGAACCTAAAGTTGAAGTATCTACAAAAAAGGTCAACAAAGATACAACCTTTACAGTTTTAGTAGATACACTTAATGTCCGTAAAAAACCTGATTTAAATTCTAAAAATATAGGTACTGTTTCAAAAGGACAAGAGTTTAAAGTGCTTGCTCAGGAGCATAACTGGGTACAAATTCAATATAACGATAAAGAAGCAGGCTGGGTTTATAGCTTTTATGGTACTTTTTCAAATGTAGAAAAAAAGACATCTAAATCTTCATCTTCTTCTTCAGAGCTTGAATCTGTCACAATCATTTATAATGGGACAAACCTTCGGACAGATGCTACAACAACTGCTGATGTAGTTGAACGTGTAGATGCTGGTGAAACCTACCCTATTGTAGGCGCTAAAGATGACTTTTATGAAATACAAGTAGATGACAAAACTGCATTTGTGGCGAACTGGGTCGTTACTACTTCGTCGAACAAAGCTGATACTGGTACAAAAAAGGAAAAATCTAAACCACGTAAAAAAGGCACTTTAAATGGGCTAACAATTGTCGTAGATGCTGGACATGGTGGTAATGATCATGGCACAACCGGTCAACGAGGAACCGATGAGAAAGATATTACTCTGAAAACAGCCTCTCTACTTGCCTCAAAGCTTAGTGCAGCCGGTGCAAATGTTGTTATGTCAAGAGAATCAGATGAATATGTAGACCTCCGCAAACGCGTATCAATTGCACACCAATATGAGGCAGATGCTTTTATCAGCATTCATTATGATGCAGCAGAAGATAGCTCCATTAATGGCTTCACCTCATATTATATGAACAGTAATCAACAGGGTCTTGCAGAAGCCATAAATAATGGACTTTCAAGTAAAATAGATTTAAAAGATCGTGGTACTCAACAAGGGAATTATTTAGTACTACGAGAAAATCGTCAAAAAGCTGTTCTCGTTGAGCTAGGTTACTTAAGTAATGCCAGTGAGGAACGTGTAGTTACAACCGCTAAATTCCGAGAACAAGCGACTCTCGGCATCTATCAAGGGATATTAAATTACTTTGATGAAAATCAATAAATTTTCACTAAAATAAGCTGCGAAGGAAAGTAGAGTTGTACTTTCCTCGCAGCTTTTTACTATTATCAGCCAACAATGAGCTTGTATTAAATATTCTTCAGTTATAGAAATTAGGCTTTAATTGTTAATAAGGCTATTTTATTCTCAAACCTGCTATTACTGTCGCTCCGCTTTCGCCATAAAACATCGTGTTGGTATCAGACGCCTCTAGGAAAGCGCTCAGTCAGAACGGAAATCAACCACTCGTTTTGCCGAAGAGCCATACTTTATTTAATCTGACACCTTAATTTCATTGACATAATAGTTTTTCAACAACAAAAACACCTCCACCTCACATTACATGAGTAGGGAGATGCTTATGCACTCATTTTTTTCTTGTTGCCAATGTAACCCATATAATATCCCCCATACGAATGAAGAAAGGCTCATGGCTAATCTCTACAACGATATCATCAGGTAATACAGAGATTAATATTCCTTGATGAATAGTTTTCTCAGTTTGCACTACAATTGACTGACTAATCATCATGTTAAGAGTTTCGTATAAATATGGATTTGATATGCTTCCTATCTGCGTCATCTTTAAGACACTTCCTTCCTACAAAAATTAACCATACTTAATAGTGTATGAAGGAATGATAGGAAATGTACCACTATTTGGACTCAAGAAGAATTGTAATCGGGCCATCATTTGTAAGCGCAACATCCATCATTGCACCAAATATCCCTGTCTCCACGCATAAACCAAATTCACGTAAGGCATTATTAAAAGCCTCCCATAATGGCTCCGCAACTTCTGGTCTTGCTGCACTTGTAAAACTTGGACGATTCCCCTTTTTTGCATCCCCATACAATGTAAATTGTGAGACGGATAAAATAGCTCCTCCATGCTCTAAAATGGAATGATTCATTTTCCCATCAGCATCTTCCCAAAGGCGGAGATTAGCTACTTTTTTTGCTAAATATTCAATATCCTCTTGCGTGTCCCCATGTGTAATACCAACAAGAAGAACATAGCCACTATCAATAGCTCCTGTTACTTTCCCGTCAACAGTAACAGAGGCTGCTTTACTACGTTGTAAAACTACTTTCATTCTTTAAAACCTCAATTCTGTCATTGTATGCACCAGAAGACTCGTTTTCGGTGCATTACAAAGTTGCTACTACCTATCGATATATATTCAGCAAAGAAATCAATTAGTTAATAACACGTTGTACTGAATATATATCTGGTGTTTGTTTAATACGCTCTACCACTTTATGCAAATGCGAAATATTTGAAATCGAAATCGTTAAATGAATCGTTGCCATTTTATCTCGATCTACACGACCACTCACTGCTAAAATATTCGTTTTCGTTTCGCTAACAATTTGCATGATTTCATTTAAAATACCTGGGCGATCGAAGGCAGAAACTTCAATATCGACAGGGTATTCTTTTTTCTCAGGAGTAAGTCCGTGCTCCCATTCAACTTCTATTAAGCGCTCCTGCTCATCATCAACTTGAATATTTGGGCAATCTGCACGGTGCACTGAAACACCTCTACCTTTCGTAATGAAACCGACAATGTCATCTCCTGGAACTGGCGTACAGCAACGTGAAAGTCGAATAAGCATATTGTCGATATCTTTTACGATAACACCCGATTCCGTACGTTTTTGTGGAATAGGGTTTTTCATTTTTTGCTCAATTTTCTCGAGCGCTTCTTCCTGCTCACGCTCTTTGCGACGTTTTTCCGCTAGACGATTAACGACTTGCTGTGCTGTAATACCATTCACACCGACAGCGGCATATAAATCTTCTTCATTTGTATAGTTAAATTTCTCACAAACGCGTTTTAAATTTTCCGTTGACATTGTCTCTTTTAAGTCGAAATCTTGTGCACGGATTTCCTTTTCTATCATCTCTTTACCTTTGACGATATTTTCCTCACGAAGATGACGTTTGAAAAACTGCTTTATTTTATTTTTTGCCTGTGAGGATTGGGCTATTTTTAGCCAATCGCGGCTCGGACCAAACGATTGCTTAGAAGTTAAAATTTCAATAATATCTCCCGTTTTTAACGGTGTATCAAGTGGTACCATTTTACCATTTATTTTCGCGCCGATTGTACGATTTCCAACTTCTGAGTGCACACGGTATGCGAAGTCGATAGGTACAGAGCCTGCTGGTAATTCAATGACATCTCCTTCAGGCGTGAATACATAGACCATGTCAGAGAATAAATCAAATTTTAAAGATTCCATGAACTCCTCAGCATTAGAAGATTCATTTTGGAATTCTAAAATTTCTCGGAACCACGTTAATTTTTGGTCAACATTTTGTTTTTCATTATCAATTTTTTTACCTTCCTTATACGCCCAATGCGCTGCAATCCCGTACTCAGCAATTTTATGCATTTCCTTCGTACGAATTTGTACTTCTAATGGATCGCCATAAGGACCAATGACTGTTGTATGCAATGATTGATATAGGTTTTGTTTAGGCATCGCAATATAATCTTTAAAACGGCCAGGCATCGGCTTCCATAAAGTATGGACGATTCCAAGCACGGCATAGCAATCTTTAATACTATCGACAAGTACACGAATGGCTAATAAATCGTAAATTTCGTTAAATTGTTTTTTTTGTAATACCATTTTACGATAAATACTGTAAATATGTTTAGGACGACCATAAATATCCGCTTCAATTTCAACCTCAGTAAGCTGTGACTTCATCTCAGCCATAACATTGTCTAAATATGCTTCACGCTCGTCACGTTTTTTCTTCATAAGACTGACAATGCGATAATATTGCTGTGGATTTAAATAACGAAGTGCTGTATCCTCAAGCTCCCATTTAACAGTCGAAATCCCTAGACGATGCGCAAGTGGTGCAAAAATTTCAAGCGTCTCTTTAGAAATACGGCGTTGTTTTTCTGCAGGCAAATGCTTTAACGTGCGCATATTATGTAGACGGTCAGCCAGTTTAATCAAAATGACACGAATATCCTGCGCCATTGCTACAAACATTTTCCGATGATTTTCTGCTTGTTGCGCTTCTTTAGATAAATATTTAATTTTTCCAAGCTTCGTTACACCATCTACAAGCATTGCAACCTCTTCGCCAAATTCACGAACCAAATCATCGCGCGTAAAATCCGTATCCTCGACAACATCATGTAAAAAACCAGCCGCAACTGTTTCAGGATCCATTTGTAATTCAGCTAAAATACCAGCTACTTGCACTGGGTGAATAATATACGGTTCACCCGAGCTTCGGAATTGCTCTATATGTGCATCCCTTGCTAATTCATATGCTTTTTTCACGAATGCGACATTTTCATCATTCATGTAGGATTTGACTAACTCAAAAACGTCCTCGGGAGTCAAAATTTGCTCTTTCGCCATAACATGTCCACCTTGCTCGTCAAATTTTTCAGATTAGATATAAATTCAATTGTATAAAATATTATGGGCTATTGTAAAGTAACTGTGTCATTTTGTTTAGTTAATCTCGTGAACAATATGAAAAATGGAAAAATATCCTCCGAAATGAATAAAAAGACCCTTTGCGAGTTTCATCTTTCGCAAAGAGTCTATCTTCTCGTATAATTGTTTAGCCTAATTTATTATACGCAACTGCAATTTTTGCCCCAACTACTGCATTATTTTTTACTAATGCAATATTGGCATCAAGGCTTTTACCTTCTGTTAATTCTTTAACTTTTCCAAGTAAGAATGGTGTCACGTTTTTACCTTGAATTCCGTTTTCTTCTGCTTCTACTAGAGCTTTTTCAATGATTTCTGTAATGAATGAATGTTCAAGTGCTTCAGACTCTGGAATTGGGTTAGCAATGACTGCTCCACCTTTTAAGCCTAATTGCCATTTTGCACGTAGCATTTCTGCTACTTCCTCTGGCGTATCAATCTTGAAGTTTACATCAAAACCGCTTTGACGTGTGTAGAATGCTGGCAGTTCATCTGTACCGTATCCAACGACTGGTACACCTTTTGTTTCAAGATATTCTAAAGTTAAACCAATATCTAAAATGGACTTAGCACCCGCACAAATTACAGCAACATTTGTTTGTGCTAACTCTTCTAAGTCTGCTGAAATATCCATTGTTGTTTCAGCACCACGGTGTACACCACCGATACCGCCAGTTACAAAAATTTCGATATCAGCTAACTCTGCACAAATCATTGTTGCAGCTACAGTTGTCGCTCCTAATTTTTTTGTTGCTAAAAGATAGCCTAAGTCACGACGAGATGCTTTTGCTACACCTTGTGAATTACCGAACATTTCAAGTTCTTCATCTGATAAACCAATTTTGATTTTCCCATCAATTAATGCAATAGTTGCAGGTACTGCACCATTATCACGAATAATTTGTTCTACTTCTCGTGCTGTTTTCACATTTTGTGGATATGGCATTCCGTGAGAAATAATTGTTGATTCTAATGCTACGATTGGTAAACCTTTCGCTTGTCCTGCTTTTACTTCCTCTGATAATACGATGAATTCTTTCATGTTGTTATTCCTCCATTTCACTGTTTAACAAATCAACTGATAGCTCAGGTCTTACCGTATATGGAGATGCAAGCGTATTTTTGGCATTTGTTAAGCCTGCATCAATACATGTTGCAAAGGATTGCCCAGTAAGCCAGCTATGGATCACAGCACTGACAAAGGCATCTCCTGCACCTGTCACATCTTCAATTTTTTCTATAGCTTTAGCTGCAAAATGATTTGGCTTCGTTGTAGTAGAAGCTGCATACACACCCTTACTACCAGCTGTAATAATGACATGCTCAGCACCTAGTGTAAGAAGTTGCTGTAAAGCCTTTTCGTAGTGTGCAGCATTTTCGATTTTATGACCTACAATCGTCTCTGCTTCATCTGTGTTACAAATAAACCATGTTACACCTTGCAACGTATCCGGTAATCGATTCATTTTTGGCGAAGATACCGGTACGATGACAAATGGAATTTCGCGGGCAATCGACACCTGCTGAATGTAAGCTACTGTTTCCTTTGGACAATTTAAGTCCATAATAAAGCAGTCAGCATTCATCAGCATTGCCTCATGTTTTTTTAGCAAACTTGGCAATAAAAGATCATATACTTCCATGTTTGCTACCGCTAATGCTAGCTCGCCCTGCTCATCCATAACCGCAGTATAGGAACCCGTCGAAGCGTCAGGAAGTTGCTCCACATAACGTAAATTCATAAATGGCTCTGAAGCTTCTTGGATTACTTGCCAATCAGCATCTTTGCCGGCAGTAGTCAGCAATGTAACCTGATGATTTAATCTGCCTAAGTTTTCAGCAATGTTTCGACCAACACCACCTACACTAAATGAAGAGCTAGCAGGATTGGATGTACCAAACTGTACGTTCCCCTTTACATGAAATTTTCGATCTAGATTTGCTCCACCGATACAAATAATTTCATTTTCCTCAGGCAAAATATATGCACGACCGACAATTTTCCCCTGCTTCGTTAAGCTCGACACTAAATTAGCAAGGACTGGTCGAGATAGTTTCATCTTATCTGCCATCTCTTGCTGAGACATAAACGGATTCTGGCGAATTAATGCAAGGACAGCCTGTTCTCTTTCATTCATAGCATCACCTTTTATTATATTTGTTTACATTATAAACTTTTGTTTGTTTTATGTCAAAAAGTTTTTTAAACAAAAAAGTTAAAGCCCATATGTTAGTGGCTTCAACTTTTTGTTGTGATAACTATTACTTAGATGAAATTAAGGTGTCGTATATAATATAGATCTCTTCGGCAAAACGAAGGCATGATTTCCGTTCCGACTGGACGGTTTCCTGGGGCGTCTAGCTGGAACGAGGATCAACCATTTCGTATAGTGTGTATCTTCTGGTATGCACGCTAATTCATAGTGATAAAACGAAACTTCAGCAATATGTTTATCTGTACGAAAGCGTAGTGCAACGTAGCGACAGCAACAATATGTTTATCTGTGCGAAAGCGGCGTAGTGCAACGTAGCGACAGCAACAATATGTTTATTCAGCGAAAGCGGCGTAGTGCAACGTAGCGACAGCAACAATATGTTTATCTGTGCGAAAGTATAGTGCAACGTAGCTACAGCAACAATGTTTTTCATGTGCGAAAGCGAAGCGGCAGCAACAACAAATGTTTTCTGTGCGAAAGCGGAGCGGCAAAAACAACAAATGTTTTCTGTGCGAAAGCGGAGCGGCAAAAACAACAGCTGATGAAGTGGCTCGACGATTAAAAATGCCAATCGCTGATAAAATACTGAGAATCGCTGATAAATACATGATTATCGCTGATAAAATGCCGAGAATCGCTGATAACTACACGAAAATTTGGAAATCACCCCCCCGTTACGATGATGGCATCTTCTTTATTTAATAACTCCAAAAATGACTTTATTGCTTAATTGATAAGCATTTCATTTTCTTCATAATTTCTCAATAGTTTGGCTCTTCTCCATAAAGCGTAGTTGATTTCTTTGAGAGAAAGAGCTTGTTTTTCGATAAAAGCCCAAAAAGTTACGATAAAATGAGATTTTGTTTCGATAAAAGCTCAAATAATTTCGATAAATAGCGATTTTGTTTCGATAAATCTTCAAAGTTTTCCTATAAAACAGCAAAAAAAAGCGCCACAAGGAAGTGACGCTTTTTGCTTTCTTTAAAATAAGAAACTCGATCATTATTAATATTGAATAAGTGTTTTTATGTTTAAGTCACCAATTTTTGCACGACCGTTTAGCTCAGTTAACTCGATAAGGAAAGCACAGCCAACAACCTGCCCACCTAATTGTTCAACTAAACGAACTGTCGCTTCAATTGTACCGCCAGTCGCAAGCAAGTCATCACAGATTAATACTTTTTGACCTGGTTTAATCGCATCTTTGTGCATTGTTAATGTATCTTTACCGTACTCAAGTCCATAGTCAGCACTTATCACTTCACGTGGTAATTTCCCTGGCTTACGAACAGGCGCAAAACCAATTTCAAGCGCATAAGCAACGGGGCATCCGATAATGAAGCCACGAGCCTCAGGACCAACCACAATTTCAGCACCTAGTTCTTTTGCGTAATTTACAATTTGATCTGTTGCATATTTGTATGCAGGACCGTTATCCATAATTGTTGTTATATCTTTGAAGCTGATGCCCTCTTTCGGCCAGTTTTCAACCGTTGTTACGTATTGCTTTAAATCCATGTTATTGTTCCTCCTACGAAACTTTTTTCGTATATTAATGTAATCGTTCATCAAACCATTGTTTTAATTCTATATAAGGGGCATATACAAGCTTTTGCTCCATTTCAATCTGTTCTGAACGTTGTTTGTAAGACGACGCCTCTGTAAGTGCTTGTTTTGGTGCATCCACATTGACAGTCGTCAGTCCACTCTCCATTTTAACAAAATCAAGCTCAAAAAACACCTGTGTCATAAATTTTAAGGCATCTAATGGCCAACCTGTATGCTTTGCTAATTCAGCCAAATGCATATTTAATGGGAAAGCAGGACGATTTTTTAAAAACTTATAATACCAAGAGAATTGCTCACGTGTAGGCAATCCATTGAAATACTGAGAATCAGGCATGTAAAAATGTGCATAAATACGAGAAGGTGCTGCTTTTCGTAAAACACTTTCTAACATTTGAACATTTTGTGGCAAATCTAGTAATACGAGATAATTACTTTGAACTACATTCGAAAGCATAGGATCAACTGCTAGAATCGGCACACCAATCAGAGACTGATAATAGGTCACCGTTTCTGAACGGAAGGCAATAAATGTCGCCTCCTCTTTCGGGACCGTATTTAACCAGCGTGATGTTTGGCGAATACCACGAATATCAAACAATTGCCACTCAGTTGTTTGAACATCCTCAATCATAAACTGTGCTTTTTTACGTCCCTGCCACTCGTTAATTTGTAAATCTCCTGTAAATGATACTTTTATTCCATATGTTAATTCATCGTGTAGATGTCCTTTATTAAAGCCGACACTATCTAATTTTTCATAGCCATCCGTCAATTCCATTTTAATATGATTTTCGGCTGCTCCAATTTTTCGCATGGAGGCTATCTCCACATCTTCAAGCACATAAATAGGCTTCGGAAAATCCGTACCATATGGACCAAGCGTAGAAATTTCTTCAATGGCATCTGCTGAAATTTCATCAAGCTTTAAAGGTATATCAATATTAAGTACAGGTGTCAATTGCTCTTCTGATAAACAAGCTCTTGCTTGAGCATTTAAGCGTGATCTTAATTCATCAACATTTTCACTAGATAATGTCATCCCTGCCGCCATAGGATGCCCACCAAAATGAGGCAATATATCTCGGTTTTTCGCTAGTTCATTATACAAATGGAAACCTTCAATACTACGAGCAGAGCCTTTAGCTGTTCCTTTTTCATAGTCTAGTGATAGTACAATTGTTGGACGATAATATAGCTCGACAAGACGAGATGCGACAATCCCTACGACTCCAGCATTCCAGCCTTCCCCAGCAATAACTAAAACGAGTGAATCCCCGATTTTTTTATCCGATTCAATGAGAGCAATCGCCTCATCCGTAATACTCTTTACAATATCTTTGCGTTCACTATTACACGCATTCAGTTGTTTTGCCAATGCTGTTGCCGTAGCATTATCCTCAGCCATTAATAGGTTTACACCTGGTGCCGCTTCTCCGAGTCGACCAACTGCATTTAAGCGCGGTCCAAAGTAAAAACCGATTGTTTCTTCACTGATTTTGGCTTGCTCTGCACTTGCTACTTCACACATTGCCTGTACCCAAGGGCTGAGTGAACGTCGCATTTCTTCTATTCCTCGCTTTACAAGGTAGCGGTTTTCATCAACTAATGGCACTAAATCAGCTACTGTTCCAACAGCTACATATTCAATTAAATGCGTTGGCAGTTCTCCGTATAGAGCATGCGCTAACTTAAACGCTACACCCACACCTGCTAGCTCGCCAAATGGATAATGTCCTTCTGGTATACGAGGATGTAATATAATATCCGCAGGTGGTAATTCATCGCCTGGTTCATGGTGATCTGTAACGATAACATCCATACCTAGTTCCTTCGCTACACGAATTGGTTCAATACCAGAAATACCATTATCAACTGTAATAATTAACTGAACACCCTCGTCATGAGCTTCACGAAATAGCGTTTCGTTTGGTCCATAGCCATGCATAAAACGATTCGGTATTTTAAACGACACATCAGCACCGAGATCAAGCAACACATTAAGCATCACTGTCGTGCTTGTGACCCCATCGGCGTCATAATCGCCATATACAAGGATTTTCTCTCCGTTTTCAAGCGCTTGCTCAATACGTGCCACAGCTTCTGCCATGCCGTGCATTAAAAACGGGTCATGGATACTTGCTTCTGTCATATTTAATAAGCTCTCTGCGTCAGCAGTTGTTTCACAGCCTCGTGCAGCTAAAATTTTCGCTGCAATCGCAGAAAGTTGTAGGTCATTTTGTAATGTTTGGACAAGCATTGCGTCTGGACGCTCTACCTGCCATCTTTTTTTCGATAGAATCATCTTTTCACTTCCTTACGAAGGCTATTATACCGAAAATCTAGCCTGTCCGCACTATCCATCAGATTGATAGTTTTATCCTTCCGATTCTCCATTCAATCCGCCAGCTATACTTTTCTAACCGACTCACAAAAAAAGCCTACTCTTTTAAAGAGTAGACTTCTCATGATCACCTTTTGAAGCAGACACTAATGCCTCGACCTTCTCCAAATTCCCTTCATGCAATGCTGTCACTATCGCACTGCCAACAATCACGCCATCACTAAGTGTACCCATGCTTACCACCTGCTCAGGGGTTGAGATTCCAAAGCCAGCAAGTACTGGTATTTGACTTGCTTCACGTAAGCGTGCAAAATGACCGTCTAAATCATTCGCAAAGCTTGTGCGGGCCCCTGTGATTCCATTGACTGTCACAGCATAGACAAAGCCTTGACTGGCAGCTGCAATACGTGCAATTCGCTCTGGAGGGCTTGTTAATGATACAAGCTGGACAATGTCGATACCATAAGGATTTAATTCATCATGTAAAATAGCACTTTCCTCTAGCGGTACATCAGGAACGATTAACCCTTTAACGCCCCCTGCCACACAAGCCTTAGCAAATGCCTCTAACCCAAAAGCTAACACAGGATTAAAATAAGTCATGACAACTAACGGAACTTGAATTTCTTCTTTAAATGAAGCTAATTCTGCTAGCACTTTACGTAATGTCACACCTTCTGCTAAAGCCCGTTCACCAGCCTGCTCTATCGTCGGTCCATCCGCTACAGGATCCGTGAATGGTATACCAACCTCAATTGCCGTTACACCCATTTGCTGTAGCTTCAGAATCGTTGGCTTCAAAGTTTCCAGACCCCCATCGCCAGCCATAATATATGGTACGAATGCTTTATTACCAGAAACCTTTGTTTGTTCAATTGCCAGCTGTAGTGTTGTCATTATAGATCTCCTCCTAACGCTTTACGGACAGTATGAACATCCTTATCTCCTCGGCCAGATAAACACACAACAATGATGTCATCAGTAGACATTGTCTTCGCAATTTTTGCCGTATAGGCAATGGCATGCGAACTTTCTAGCGCAGGTAGTATACCTTCTGTTCTACTTAGTAGCTGCAAGCCTTCAAGTGCTTCACTATCTGTAATAGAATCAAATTTAGCACGCCCAATATCATGTAAATAACAATGCTCTGGACCTTTCCCAGGATAATCTAGACCAGCTGATATAGAATGTGCCTCCTGCACAAAGCCATTTTCATCTTGTAATAAATACATGTATGCACCATGTAACACGCCTAACTGACCACCTGCAATTGCTGCTGCATGCTTCCCTGTCTCAATACCACTTCCCGCAGCCTCTACTCCGTATAGCGCCACAGTTTCATCATCAACAAAAGGATGAAAAATACCGATTGCATTACTACCACCGCCTATGCAAGCAACGATTGCATCTGGTAAACGTCCTTCCTTTTGTAAGATTTGCTCTCTAGTTTCTACACCAATTATACGCTGGAAATCCCTTACGATTTTCGGAAATGGATGTGGTCCTAAAGCTGAGCCCAAAATATAATGAGTATCCTCAACATTTGTCACCCAGTAGCGTAGTGCTGCATTGACAGCATCCTTCAATGTTTTTGAACCTGTTTCTACAGACTCTACTTTTGTACCGAGTAACTCCATGCGAAACACATTCAACTGTTGGCGTTCTATATCCTCTGCGCCCATAAATACAACACATTCAAGATTCAATAAAGCGCATGCAGTTGCAGTTGCTACCCCGTGCTGCCCTGCACCTGTTTCAGCTACAATTTTCTTTTTACCCATTCGTTTTGCAAGAAGCGCTTGGCCAATCGCATTATTTATCTTATGGGCTCCAGTGTGATTTAAATCTTCACGCTTTAAATAAATCTTCGCTCCATCTAGTGCTTTTGTTAAATTTTCCGCGTAGTACAAAGGCGTCTCACGACCAACATATTGTTGTAAATAATAGGCAAGCTCATCCGTAAATGTTTGATCATTCATCGCCTCATCATAAGCCGTCTCTAATTCCAACAAAGCCGTCATTAATGTTTCCGGAACAAATTGTCCACCAAATTTCCCGTAACGCCCTTCCTTTGTGGGTACACTATTTGCAATTGAATTCGCCATTATGCTCTCCCCTTCTTTACTGACTGTATAAATGCGTTTATTTTTGCTATGTCTTTTATACCTTCTGTCTCCACACCACTCGAAACATCTACCATAAATGGCGACACAAGTGACACGGCTTCTTCAATATTTTTAGCTTGCAAACCACCCGCTAAAATTAACTTTTCTCGCGGAATCCCTACCATTTCAAGAAGAGTCCAATCGAACGTGTGACCACTTCCTCCTTTAAAATCTGTTCCTGGTGCATCAAATAAGTAATAATCTACATCATAGTTAACAGCCGCCTGAACATCTTTAGCCCCCCGTACGGATAATGCTTTAATAGCTGGATAGCCTTGCTCACGAATAAAATCTGGTGTTTCCTCCCCGTGATACTGCACATAATCTAAAGGTACGTTTTCCACTGCAGTTCGTAATTCCTCTGCGCTTGGATTAACAAAAACACCGATTTTTAATATCCCTTCTGGCACATGTTTTGCTAATTGCTGTGCCTGTTCAACCGTCACCTGGCGTTTACTTGGTGCAAAGACAAAACCAATTGCATCCGCTCCTGCCTCTACTGCTGTCTGCACATGCTGTTGTTCCTTCAGTCCACAAATCTTTACCTTTGTCATACAGATGCCTCCAACTTATTGACTTGTAAAGTTTTTAGAGCAGTACCTGCATCTCCACTGCGCATTAATGATTCACCTACAAGAACGCCACTAGCTCCCATGGCTGCCACCGTTTTTGCATCTTTCTGTGTCCAAATACCGCTTTCACTTATTAATACTTTCTCTTTATCGAACGGAAAAGCTTCAGCAATTTCACGTGTACGTTCTAAGCTCACCTCAAACGTACGTAAGTCGCGGTTATTGACGCCAATCAGTTTGGCACCTACTGCAAGAGCACGTTCAAGCTCCACAAGATCATGCACCTCAACTAACACCTCTAGATTTAAGCCTGTTGCATAGCTATACAGGTCACGTAATGCCTCATCTGTTAACGCGGCTACTATTAGCAAAATGATAGATGCACCCGATGCCTTTGCAAATCGAATTTGCACACGATCGATCATAAAATCCTTACAAAGAAGTGGCGTTTGTACAGCATTTGCAACTGCGGCTAAATCATCAAAGGAACCTTGAAAAAACTTTTTATCTGTTAAAACAGAAATAGCCGCTGCCCCTGCTTCGGCATAAATTTTTGCTTGTGCCACTGGATCTGCACCTTCTGCGATTAGACCCTTCGAAGGGGAAGCACGCTTCATTTCAGAAATGACCTGTAATATTTCAGCTTGTCGCAAGGTCTCAAATAATGATGGACGCGTTTTTTCTGTAAAGTTCGCTAATGGGTCAGGCTGTTCAAGTAAAGCACTAACTTCTATCTTTTTTTGTTCGAGAATTTTATTTAAAATATTCATTGTCGGACCTCCACTTCTTTAATGTTCTCACTATAAGCAACGACTGCCTCTAATTTTTGACGTGCACGACCACTAAAAATACTATCCTTCGCCATTTCTACACCTTCTTTAACGGTTTCAGCAATTCCATAGCTGAACAATCCAATACCAACATTCAATAGAACTGTGTCAAAATAAGCACTTTGTTCGCCAGCTAATAATTTACGCATAATAGCAGCATTTTCATCTGCATTGCCTCCACGAATAGCCTCTATTGGTGCATAGCTGAGACCCGCTTCCTCTGCAGTTAGAGAAAATGGAATTAAGTCTCCCTTATCTACTAAGACAAAAGTATTTTGACCAGCTAATGACGCTTCATCTAAACCTAGTGGACCAGAAACGACCATTGCACGTTCACGCCCGAGCATTTGTAAGACGGAAGCATACTCCATGACAAAATTAGGACGATTAATGCCTGTAAATTGCGTTGATAAGGGCACTGGATTCGTAAGTGGACCGACGAGATTAAAAATAGTTGGCTTACCCAGTGCTCGACGAACCTCTCCAATTCGCTTTAATTTCGGATGCACATTTGGAGCATATAAAAAAGCAATTCCTTCTTTCTCTAACAGATCAACAGTTTGTTCAATGGAAATATTCGTATGAATCCCGAGCGCTTCCAAAACATCAGAGCTTCCAGATGCCGAAGAAATTTTACGATTGCCGTGCTTCGCCATTTTGACACCTGCCCCCGCTAATACAAAGGCGCAAGCTGTACTTATATTAAATGTATTAAGACCATCGCCACCAGTACCGCAATTATCCATATAGATCCCTTTTTTTGCTGGTACATCTAGTGCAAACGAACGCATAATTGTTGCTAATGCCGCTACTTCATGTGCAGTTTCACCTTTCACTGATAATACTTGTAAAAAACTTGCGATATCTTCTTTCGGTGTGTCATCTTGAAACATCCATTTTGCTGCTTGTAGCATTTCCTCATACATTAAATGCTCTCGCTGCTGTACTTTTTGACGAATATCCTCCATTAATGTGAACCTCCTTCTTTTTCAAGTAACTGTAAAAATCCCTGTTCGTCCTTTGCTACTTGTTTTAAAACTTCTTTGACATTTGTGTATTTGGTTACCGTTACGGTTGATTGCATATGCATCGTTTCATCCTCAATGACAATGGATTTCCCTGGTAAAGCAAAATCAAGATGACCGTTAAAACCAATAAATCCTAGAGCTCCCCTTAATCTCTCAACAGTTTGACTAGATTTCTTTGGAATTTCAGTAGATATAAAGGGTGGTAACGTCGCAGCTAATACATCCAGTGCATGAAGCATCGGTAACAATCGACCCTCGACTCTCGTTGTCATGTGTAATGCATGCTTTGAACGCTCAATTCTCATCGCCTCAATGATTTGAATCGAATCTCGGAAGCACACAGACTGTAGCTCTTGTTGAACAGCAGAAACGAGTACAGCATGCGACTTTCTAATATCTGTATTGTCATATAGCTTTCGTTCAAGTTCTAGATCTTCACCTTTTGTTGAACCTCTAGGAAATGTCCCTTCTGTTGGTGTCGCAATCACACGCTCACCTTTTACTCGAATAAGGCTTTCAGGAGATGTTCCCAAGACAATATGATCCTCAAACTCTACATAATACATATAAGGAGCAGCATGTTTTTTACGCAATTGACGGTATAGCGCGAAAGCATCCCCTTGTAAATTTGCTAAAAAACGCTTTGACAGCATAACCCTTGTAATATCTTCATCCAAGTTAGCTTTGATAGAGGTAAGGGCTGTTGCAAATTGTTCATTCGTGGTCGTTTCGAGCGGTTGATAGCTACACGTTGTATCCTCGCCCTCTCTGCCCTTTAACAGTTGTTCTGCCAACTCCTCTAAATTTGGCTCTTTCTTTTCTGCATCAATATTCGTATGAATTAACGTAACCTCGTCTGTTATGTGATCAAACACAATGACTGTCTCATACACATGAAAATGCACATCTGGTAGTTGCACTTTATCCTGGGCTGTAGTTATTACCGACGTTATACCATGACCAACATAGCCAACAGCTCCGCCGGAAAACGGGAATTGTGTTGTATTGGAGATACGAGGCATTAGTCTCTTCAGCAAAACGAATAGGTCGCCTTTATGCGTATACGTTTTTCCAGTCTTGTATGAATATTCCTGAATCTCATCTCCAAAGCCTTTATATGTTTTTCTTGGATTAGCACCGATAAAAGAAAAGCGTCCTGCTCCCTCATGCTGTGCTGAACTCTCTAACAAAAATTTGCAATTGCCTTGTAAGCGTCTAAAAATTAAAATCGGCGTTAAAGAATCAGCATTAATGGTTTTCATTGTTGTTCTTGAACTCGTCGATAGCATCGTTACCAAACTCCTTTTCCTAAAAATTCACTACCGTTTACTTACAAATGTTTAGCTGCTGAATCGGCTCTTGTTGAAAAAAGGATTATCATCATAGCGTAGAGTTGATTTCCGTTCCGGCCAGGCGCATTCCTGGGGGCGTCGGGGCGGCAATTGTTTTTTGCGCGAAAGCGAAGCGGCAGCAGCAAATGGTTTTTGCGCGAAAGCGAAGCATTCATCCCCTTACAAATAAAAACAACAAAAAAAGTCCTCTGCAAAAAGGATTTTTCCTAATTGCAGAGGACGATCATGACCGCGTTGCCACCTCATATTAGAGCATATTTGCTCTCCCTTATGTGCTCAGCCTTAGTTCGTCATTAAAACAGACATATGTAAACTAAAGTCAAAGCTCCCCTATAACGTGGGGAATCCGTTCGCTATTAGTAGAAGCGACTCTCATAAGTCCATTCACATAAGCTACAAATCAGTTCGCACCATCCACTGACTCTCTAAATTGCACACTTATGCTACTACTCTTATTCAACAATTTCTCAGCTATTCTCATCTAAACTCAGCTCATCTGTTCTAAGGCTGACCTCGCTCCCGAGACCTTCTACCTTGTATCGAACAAAAAGTTAGCCTTATTCTAAGCCAAACCACGGAAATTGTCAATCAATTCAGATAAAAAAGCGAAAATATTAGAAAAATTTCATAGTTATATATAAAGGAGAATTTACCCTTTCCATTTTACGTAAAACGGGATTAAAACTGCCTACTTTTGAGTAATTTTCAAGTATTGACCTTAAAAAAATATCAAGTTATAGTAATTTCAGAACTTGGATTCTCTAATACAATTAAAGAAAGTAGGAACGAATATGTCCGTTCGTAAAAAACTAAATATCGGCTTTATCTCACTCACTTGTTTACTTTTAGTATCAAGTATTATTTCATTAATACAATTCAAGTCGGTTGAGGGAGATATAATAGAGGTACTTGATCACAGAATCGTGCAAATCCGATTAACAGAGAAAATACAACAGGAGCTTGCCTCACAAGGGCTATTTTTAAACGCTTATATTCTAAGTAATAAGGATGAAGAGACAAAAGAAACTTTAGATCATTATAATAAAGTATTGCCCGAAACGATTAAGGAACTTTCAGGCATTGTTCGTTCCGATTACACAAAAAATATTATGCAGCAAGTAACTGAATTACAGAAAGATTTACTTACAAGCTCTGATAAAGCTGTACAAGCATTCAATAATGGAAATACAGACTTAGCATTGTCATACATAAATAAAGAAGTTTCAAAAAGCAGTGACGAAATTTACTTTCTAACTAGTGATTTATTAGATTATCATGATAAACAGATTGCAAAAGTTAAAACAAGTGTTGTCAAAACAGTTACACGAGCTATTATTATTTCTATTGTCATACTTATTTTAAGTGCGATTGTTGGTTTATATTTTATGTATTTTGTAAAAAGCTACATCACACAACCGCTTCTTAAAGTGATTGACGCAGCCGATACATTAGCAAAAGGCGATTTAACGATTGCTCAACTTGAACATAACTCTAAAGATGAAATTGGTACACTTGCAGTAGCAGTTAATAAATTAAAACAAAACTTATCTGTATTAATAAAAAATGTTCAGGACAACGCTACACATTTATCTGCTGCGTCTGAAGAACTTTCCGCAAGCACAGAAGAAGTGACAGCAACTTCAAATGACATTGCTCATCGTGTACAAGATACGACAAATCATTTATCTTCGGCTGCTAGTGTCTCTCAGCAAAGTGCGATAGCTATGGATGAAACAGCTACTGGTGTACAACGAATTGCTGAAGCTACACAAACTTTGCATCACAGTGCCATGAATATGACACAACTTGCCCATACAGGAGGCAAAACGATTACAACGGCTAAAGAACAGATGGATACCATTTCTGAGACTACTACTCAAATTGCCGATTTAACGCAGAAGCTAAGTAAGCAATCTGAAGAAATTGGACAAATTACAAAAGTGATTACTACGATTACTGAACAAACAAATTTACTAGCACTGAATGCTGCCATCGAAGCAGCACGAGCTGGTGAGCACGGGAAAGGCTTCGCGGTAGTAGCAGATGAGGTACGAAAGCTTGCAGAGGAATCACATCAATCTGCCGGTCAAATTGTCGCCCTCACAAATGAAATTCAAACGGATACACGCAATGTAGCAGCTGCTGTTGACGCAGGATTAGCATCTGTACAGGATGGCGTAGCGAAAATTCACGAAGCAGGGGATGCATTCTATTCCATTACAGAATCTGTTCAAACATTTACCGATCAAATTGAAGATATTTCAGCCACTTCAGAACAGATTTCAGCAAGTGCTGAAGAAGTAGCTGCCTCTGTAACAGAAATTGCAAATGGCGCGAACGTTTCAGCGGGAAATGCAAAAATCATCGCTGAAGCAGTAGATGAGCAAGCAGCAACCATGCAGCAAGTTAATGAAGTAGCAGAAGAATTAAGCAACAACGCCCAGCAACTGCAGTCTTTACTACAACAATTTAAACTTTAACAGACAAAACTAAAAGAATCTGTTGCTTTCCTATGAGAGCAAGCAGATTCTTTTGTTTTTTATTAAAAAGGTTTTGCTTTCTATGATGGGATTGAAGAGGAATCCTTCTGTTCGGCTTTTCTATCCGTCGCTCTTACTCTTTTATCCGTCATTTTGACTCATCTATCCGTCGCTTTGGCTCTTCTATCCGTCACTTTGGCTTTTATCCGTCGCTCTTGCTCTTCTATCCGTCACTTCGCCTTTCCTATCCGTCGCTCTTACTCTTCTATCCGTCACTTTGTCTTTTATCCGTCACTTCGGCTTTTCTATCCATCGCTTCGACTCTTCTATCCGTCACTTCGGCTCTTCTATCCGTCGCTTTGGCTCTTTTATCCGTCACTTTGGCTTTTATCCGTCGCTTTGGCTCTTTTATCCGTCACTTTGACTTTTATCCGTCGCTTCGACTCTTCTATCCGTCGCTTTGGCTCTTTTATCCGTCACTTTGACTTTTATCCGTCACTTTGACTTTTATCCGTCGCTTCGACTCTTCTATCCGTCGCTTTGGCTCTTTTATCCGTCACTTCGGCTCTTCTATCCGTCGCTCTTACTCTTTTATCCGTCACTTTGACTTTTATCCGTCGCTTCGACTCTTCTATCCGTCGCTTTGGCTCTTTTATCCGTCGCTTTGGCTCTTTTATCCGTCACTTTGACTTCTATCCGTCGCTTCGGCTCTTTTATCCGTCGCTCTTGCTCTTCTATCCGTCACTTCGGCTCTTCTATCTGTCGCTCTTACTCTTCTATCCGTCACTTTGACTTTTATCCGTCGCTCTTGCTTTCCTATCCATCGCTCTTACTCTTTTATCCGTCACTTCGCCTTTCCTATCCGTCGCTCTCACTCTTTTATCCGTCACTTTGACTTTTATCCATCACTTCGGCTCTTCTATCCGTCGCTTTAGCTTTTCTATCCGTCACTTCGGCTCTTCTATCCGTCACTTTGACTTTTATCCGTCGCTTCGACTCTTCTATCCGTCGCTTTGGCTCTTTTATCCGTCGCTCTTACTCTTTTATCCGTCACTTTGTCTTTTCTATCCATCGCTTTGGCTTTTCTATCCGTCGCTTTGGCTTTTATCCGTCGCTCTTACTCTTTTATCCGTCACTTTGACTTTTATCCGTCGCTTTGGCTCTTCTATCCGTCACTTTGACTTTTATCCGTCGCTTCGACTCTTCTATCCGTCACTTTGGCTCTTCTATCCGTCACTTCGGCTCTTCTATCCGTCACTTCGGCTCTTCTATCCGTCACTTCGGCTCTTCTATCCGTCACTTCGGCTCTTCTATCCGTCACTTCGGCTCTTCTATCCGTCGTCACTTTGGCTTTTATCCGTCGCTCTTGCTCTTCTATCCGTCACTTCGCCTTTCCTATCCGGCGCTCTTACTCTTCTATCCGTCACTTTGGCTTTTATCCGTCACTTCGGCTTTTCTATCCATCGCTTCGACTCTTCTATCCGTCACTTCGGCTCTTCTATCCGTCACTTCGGCTTTTCTATCCATCGCTTCGACTCTTCTATCCGTCACTTTGGCTCTTCTATCCGTCACTTCGGCTCTTCTATCCGTCGCTTCGACTCTTCTATCCGTCGCTTTGGCTCTTTTATCCGTCACTTTGGCTTTTATCCGTCACTTCGCCTTTCCTATCCGGCGCTCTTACTCTTCTATCCGTCACTTTGGCTTTTATCCGTCGCTCTTGCTCTTTTATCCGTCACTTTGACTCTTCTATCCGTCGCTTCGGGCTCTTCTATCCGTCACTTTGCCTTTTCTATCCGTCACTCTTGCTCTTTTATCCGTCACTTTGACTCTTCTATCCGTCGCTTCGGCTCTTTTATCCGTCGCTCTTGCTCTTCTATCCGTCACTTCGGCTCTTCTATCCATCGCTCTTACTCTTTTATCCGTCACTTTAATTTTCCACATAAAAAAAACAGGGAAAGAAATTTATTCTTTCCCTGCTTCGTATTAAAAGCTGATGTTAAACAGTAGGCTCATCAGTTCCCCATTGTTTTTTCTCTTTTTTGTGAATCTGACCATCTGATTTTTTCATTTCACGAACTTTTAATGAATACCAGATTTGTGCAGCAATACAGATTGATGAATACATACCTGTTATTAAACCGATTAATAAAGCAATTGAGAAGTTTTGAATCGATGGTGCACCTAAAATAAGAAGTGCCACTGTAACGATAATAACCGTTAACACTGTGTTAACAGATCGACCCATCGTTTGACGAAGTGATTTGTTAACAATATCTGCCAATACTTCGCGGTCCTTAATTGTATCATATCGATTTAAGTTCTCACGCATTCGGTCAAATGTAACAATCGTATCATTAATAGAGTAACCGACAATCGTCAGTACAGCAGCAATGAACGTAATATCGACTTCTAAGCGCATAAAACTAAATACAGCAACAATCAAGAATACGTCATGAACTAACGAGGCAATTGCCCCAACACCCATGCGCCACTCGAAACGAACCGCTACGTAAATAATGATACCGATAGCCGCAATAGATAATCCTTTTATCGCATTTTTCACAAGCTCTTTACCGACAGTTGGTGATACAGTACTTACCCCGGGTTCAGTACCAAATTTCTCGCCTGCTTCTTTTTTGTATTTTAAAATTTCAGCTTGTGATAGGTCATCTTTATAACGGATAACCGCAGCGTTACTCTTCTCACCTGTAAGAACGATATCTTCAGATGGGAAGCCAATACTATTTATATATTTAGATACTTCTTCTTTAGTCAACGTATGGTCTGCTTCAATTTGAACACGAGTACCACTTGAGAAATCAATACCAAGGTTTAAGCGGAAAATACCAATGACCACTAAACCAGCCACTAAAATAGCTAATGAGAATGTATAGAATTTCTTACGGTTGTGCACAAAATCAAAACGATCGAATTTCGTTGATAAATCTAATGTACCGATATTTTCATCTAAGCTATGCTGTTTAGATTTTGCAATACCAAACCATGCTGGATTGTTGAAATATCCGCTGTTGACAAGTAAACCTAATAGTACACGAGAACCCCAAACAGCTGTTAGGAAGCTTAGTAAAATACTGATAATTAAAGTTGTTGCAAACCCTTTAACTGAACTTGTCCCGAATTGGAATAGTACAGCCGCTGCTAATAATGTAGTTAGCTGTGCATCGATAATCGCTGATAGAGACTGCTTTGAACCAATCTGGAATGCTTGTTTAACCGAATAACCGACACGTAGTTCTTCACGAATACGTTCTGCGGCTAGAATATTCGCATCTACCGCCATCCCTATACCAAGCACGATAGCTGCAATCCCTGGAAGTGTTAACACTGCATTAATCCAGCCGAACACAACTAATACTAGGAAAGTGAAAATAGTAAGTGTAATGATGGAAATAAAGCCAGGTAAACGGTAATAGAATAGCATAAAGAAGAAGATAATTATTACGCCAACAATACCTGCGAAGACTGTACTCTTCAATGCTTCATCACCGAATTGTGCACCAACTGAAGTAGAATAAATTTCTGTAAGCTTTACAGGAAGTGCTCCAGCATTTAAAATTCCTGATAAATTTTTTGTTTCTTCAACTGAGAAGTTACCGCTAATCATGACATCTGTTGTATTTAATGTTTGGGTAACTTGTGCAGCAGATGCATAACGAGGCTTCGCTTTTTGTGATTCGGCTTTATATGAATCAACACCCTCTTCAAAGTCTAACCATATAACGAGTAAGTTTTCACCTGGTGGTTTCGCCGCAATTTCACTTGTAACATCGGCAAATTTTTTCGCATCCTTTAACGTTAGCGATACAATTGGACGATTTTGCTGATCAAAGGAATCCTTGGCGCCACCTGGCTTTAAGTCATTACCATCTAGCAATACATTGTCATTGACATCACGAATTGTTAAATTCGCAGAAGTAGACAATAGTTTACGTGCGGATTCTTGATCTTCAACACCAGCTAATTGCACACGAATACGGTTGTTGTCTTCAACCACAATGCTCGGTTCACTTACCCCGATCGCATTTACACGTTCACCGAGTGCAGTTGCAGTTGCTGCCATAACATCCTGTGTAATTTTTTGTCCTTCTTTTAATTCTGTAACCTCATAAAGAACCTCAAACCCGCCCTGTAAGTCAAGACCAAGCTTAATGTCCTTTAAGACGCCGCCTACAGTCGTACCAATGGTTGCTGTAAAGATCACCAAAAGCAGTACGAATGCCACTATACGACTTTTTAGTTTCATTTATAAATCCTCCTCGAATAGGTGTAAGGCCATTCCTTACACTACAAACAAGTATAATAGCAATTCCTTTTGAAACGTTATTCCTCCTTTTCCTTAGAATAATGTTGCCTGTGCTTCAAAAAGGTTGCTCTACTTATTTCAATCGTTCATAACGCGCAAATTTATCCCTATGTATATAGGTGTTAAGCCTCCAACTTCAGATAAGAAGAAAAAGGAGGGTTTTCAGTAAAAATATTTTTTACAAATAAAAAAAGCGCAACACACTCATTATGAAACACGTTGCGCTTGCTGTCAATTCAACACTTTTAGTATTCTTTTATTATTTGACAAATTTCACACAGTCTTCTTAAATTTTTACCGGACCAAGTAGCATTTTTAACTCTTCTGTATTCAAGTCTGTAAACCAATCATTGCTTTGTAAAAATTCTACTTGATTAAATGATACGATATCGGACGGTGATATCGCAAAAATAGTGGCGATAATTTCATGTAAACGTAATTGTTCAATATTTTTTTTGCGCCATTTTTTCTCCACACAATAGCGCCATAGTTCTTCTGCTGTAATCGCATCGTATTGATAATGTTTACACTCTTCTATCTTACTATCAATTGCAGGACGAATTTTTTCAAATAGTTGCTCATGTTGGATACTCATTTTGAATCATCTCCAATCAAAGTTGTATCGTAAGACATGTTTGCATACAAATAGTGTAAATGAATTTTTGTGGCTTGAGAAGGGACGGATGGCATGAGTTCTTTTGTACGAGGTACACTATTTTTAATGTTCGTGATTTTTTTATCGAAACTCTTTGGCTTCTTTTATAGAATGCAATTTATGCGTATCGCTGGTGAAGAGGCAGTCGGCATTTATATGACCGTCTATCCAGCGTTCATTTTCTTCATCTCACTCATTCAACTTGGACTACCTATCGCCGTGGCAAAAATTGTAGCAGAATTACTAGCAAAAAACAAACGTGAAAGCATCTTTGGTGTTATGCGTACGGCTATTTTTTGGTCATTTATTGGAATGATCATCTTTATGCCGATTGTTGCACTTACAATACCATATATCTCGTCAACGCTTTTACATAATGAACAAACAACATTCACGCTATGGATTGCACTTTTTGCTGTGCCAGTGTCAGTCGGCTCTGGGTTATTACGTGCTTATTTACAGGGCATTACGAAGATTACACCAACGGCTTGGGCTCAAATGATTGAACAAATTATCCGCATTAGCTTCATCACATTTACGCTTCCACTTGTGGCTGGCTATAATAATGCTGCCGTTACAGCAGCCTTTGCCATGGGCATTACACTTCTTGCTGAAGTTGTTGCTTTCTTGTATTTGTGGATGCATTATATTGTCTCAAAGAAAAAGTTATTGACACGAAAAAACAAAATCGAGGCTTATCCTTCCTCGCCGATGTTACGCATTGCCCTTCCTTCTGCAGGAAGTAAACTGTTCGGATCCTTTACATGGTTTTTAGAGCCAATCATTTTTCTAAAGGCTTTAACTATGGCTGGATTGACAGCTTCAGCAGCAACAATTTTATATGGGATTATTTCGGGTGTATTAGTCCCTCTATTATTATTCCCGGCTTTTGTGTCTGCGGCGCTTTCGATTGTCCTTATACCGGCTGTTAGCGACGCTGTAGCACGTCAGCATATACCACTCCTACAGGAACGTATTTCTGTATCATTGCGACTATCTTCCTTGGTGGGCTGTGTTGCCGCTACGTACTTTTTCGTTCATGGTGACGAATTAGCAGTGAAACTCTTTCACTTACAAGAAAATCGTGGTTATGTGAAAATATTAGCCCCTATTTTTTATTTTTATTATATTCAAAGTCCATTGCATTCGATATTACAAGCAATTGGTGAAGCCCGTGCTGCAATGATGAATTCGATTTACGGTGGACTTGGTAAACTATTTGTCATGTTCGTGCTTGCTTCTCAGCCTGGTATACAGGAAAAAGGTGCTGTTGTAGCAATTGGCTTTGGCGTTTTACTAACTTCGTTTCTGCATATCGCAACAGTAAGACAGCGTAAAAATTTACGTGCCGGCTTTAGAATGTTTGTTGTCCCGTATAGCTGCTTTATTGCTGTTTGTGTTACTCAGTATTTCCTGATGCAAATAATGCCACTGCCATTCATTTTAAGCAGCTGTGTAACCTTGTTTTTACTATTTACTTTCTTACTACTTTCCAATCAGTTACGCATAACAGATTTGCGCTACCTTCGTAAGTTAGCAAAAAAAGTTTAAGTTTCTTTCAGCTGGATATGCATCCGATCGACTTCCCAAATACAAAAAAAGACGGTGTTACTATCCTGAATATTATTTTTAGCCAGCTCTGCCATTAACCAATCAGCATCTTTATGCAATATCTTTAAGTGCCTATCCTGAATATCGCCATCGATAATAAGTGGGTAAACAAATGCCTTTTCATCTTTTTTATAAACAGAAAGATTGCCTGATGGCTCTAAGTAGGCATAAGCAATATCTGTGACGGAAGCAGTACCATTTTCGCGTAATTGTTGACATAGATCATCTAAATTATAGCGTTGCTTGCGCATTTCACTTTCTAAAATGACACCATCTCTTATAAGTAATACTGGATCACCATCAACTAGGTCACGGAATTTTTTACTTTTAAGTGAAATATATGCACTCCCTATTTGAATGAAAAACAACACGATGATTGGTAAAATCACATTAAATAAAGGACTTTCAAAGTCATCAAGCGCAAAGGCTGCAACCTCAGCCATTAAAATGGACACGACTAAATCTATTACAGATAATTCGCCGACTTCACGTTTACCCATTAAACGAAAAATTATTAGGATAAACACATATAAAAAGCATGTTCTAAAAATAATCATAAAATATTCTTCCATGCAGTCACCCCCATATAATCAAAGTGACCGTGTAAGTTACTTTTTATACAAAAAAGCCTTGTCAAAAATGAATTCTTACATTTTGACAAAGCTAAATATAATGAGTAAGGCGTTGTCCACCATATATGATGGACAACGCCTACAAATATTAGTTATTTACAACACGACCGATTGCTTGACGATCAAATTTCACGCGTACATTGTCTGCGATTTTTAATGTCACAGCTGTGTCCTCAATTGCGTCAACCTCGCCGTGTAAGCCACCGATTGTAATAACTTTATCTCCACGTTGCAAACTACTCTGCATATTTTGTGTTTCCTGCTGTCTCTTTTTAGCAGGGCGGATTAAAATAAACCACATTGCAACGAACATGATTAACATCATGATTAAGCTAGTATATTGTCCCATAATTTTTGCCCCCTTTCCAATTCTCACTTTTTTAGTATAGACTATTCCACCATAAAAAAGCGATGGACAAGCCCAAAATTTATCTATATTACTAATATTTTTTCTATAATAGACATTATTTTGCTAGTAATATCCACAACCCACATAAATTTACATGATTTTTTAACTAAATATTAGAAGTTCTTTGCATTTGGTCCATTAAAGCCATATTTCTCGAAAAATTCTTCTCGGAAATCGCCAAGACGATCTTCACGAATTGCCTCACGTACTTGCTCCATTAGCTTCAATAAGAAATGTAAGTTATGGTAAGTCGTTAAACGGATACCGAACGTTTCTTCCGTACGAATTAGATGACGAATATACGCGCGTGAATAGTTTTTACATGTATAGCAATCACAGTTCGGATCAATTGGTCCAAAATCACGTGCATATTTTGCATTTTTAACAACTAAACGGCCTTCAGATGTCATTAATGTACCATTACGGGCAATACGTGTCGGTAATACACAGTCAAACATATCAATACCTCGAATAGCACCATCAATTAATGAGTCAGGCGACCCTACACCCATTAAATAACGTGGTTTATTAGTTGGCATTAAAGGTGTTGTAAACTCTAATACTCGGTTCATGACGTCCTTAGGTTCCCCAACAGAAAGCCCTCCAATTGCATAACCTGGGAAATCTAGCTCTACTAATGCTTCTGCAGAACGACGGCGTAAATCCTCATATTCGCCCCCTTGAATGATACCGAATAGACCTTGTTCTTCTGTACGTTTATGAGCTTCTTTACAACGTTTAGCCCAACGCGTTGTGCGGTCTACTGATTGCAGCATATAGTCATATGTTGCAGGGTATGGTGGACATTCATCAAATGCCATCATAATATCCGAACCTAAATCATTTTGAATTTCCATCGCCTTTTCTGGACTTAAAAACAATTTATCTCCATTTAAGTGATTGCGGAAGTGAACTCCTTCTTCTTCAATTTTACGGAATTGACTGAGGGAGAATACTTGGAAACCACCTGAATCAGTTAAAATCGGGCGATCCCAGTTCATAAATTTATGCAAGCCCCCTGCTTCCTTCACAATATCATTTCCTGGTCGAAGCCATAAATGATACGTATTTGACAGAATTATCCCTGCATTCATTTCTTTTAATTCCTCAGGGGACATTGTTTTAACAGTTGCTTGTGTACCAACAGGCATAAATGCTGGCGTTTCAAAAGAGCCATGCGGCGTATGCACGATGCCAAGGCGTGCTCCTGTTTGCTTACAAGTATGAAGTAGCTCATAACGAATTGCTGGTTGTGTCATAAAATAAATATTCCTCTCTTATCTAAAGTAAAAACAGTACTCCGATTTTTTTCCTTAGTTTATCCTTTTGGACGAATAAACATAGCATCACCAAAACTAAAGAAGCGATATTTTTCTTCTACAGCTTGTTGATATGCATTTAAAATTGTTGCTCTTGTCGCAAGTGTACTAACAAGCATTACAAGAGTTGATTTTGGTAAATGGAAGTTTGTGATTAAACCATCCACAACCGTAAATTCATATCCTGGGTAAATGAAAATAGACGTCCAACCTTGTTCTGCTCGCACTTCGCCTTCATATTTAGAGCCGATCGTTTCTAATGTGCGGGTAGAGGTTGTACCAACTGCAATTACTTTTCCACCATTACTTTTTACACGGTTAATGATAGATGCAGTTTCTTCCGTTACACTATAAAATTCGGCATGCATTTCGTGATTTTCAATTGAATCTACACTTACAGGACGGAAAGTTCCAAGCCCTACATGTAAAGTGATAAATACAACTTCGACCCCTTTTGCTTTAACTTGCTCTAGCAATTCTTCTGTAAAATGAAGACCAGCAGTTGGTGCTGCTGCTGAGCCGCGTTCTTTTGCATAAACGGTTTGGTAACGATCCTTGTCCTCTAATTTTTCACGAATATATGGAGGTAATGGCATCTCACCAAGTTGCTCTAAAATTTCATAAAAAATCCCATTATATTTAAACTCAAATGTACGTCCACCATGATCAAGCTCTCCTGTACAAGTAGCTGTCAGTAAGCCATCTCCAAATGTTACAACTGTGCCAACTTTTACACGCTTAGCTGGTTTAACAAGTGTTTCCCATTCATCCGTACCCGCCATTTGCTTTAATAGCAGTACTTCTATATGAGCACCGGTTTCCTCTTTAATGCCCATTAATCGCGCTGGTAAGACCCTTGTATCATTTAATACAAGACAGTCCCCTGCATGTAGCTCATCTAAAATATGAGCAAAATGATGATGCTCAACATTTTGTGAGCCTGGCGTCACGACCATTAGTCGACTAGCTGTACGATCCACAAGTGGTGTTTGTGCAATGAGCTCCTCTGGCAATTCAAAATCAAAATCTTCTACACGCATGAAAATACTTCCTTCTTCTAGGTTTGTTGGGGATATTCATATCCAAAATGTTCGTAGGCTAAATGTGATGCCACACGTCCACGTGGTGTCCGTTGTATAAAGCCGATTTGCATCAAATACGGCTCATACACATCCTCTATCGTTACACGTTCTTCACCAATAGATGCTGCCAACGTATCTAAGCCTACAGGGCCTCCACGGAAGCGCTCAATCATATTGGTCACAAGTTTATGGTCAATATGGTCAAGCCCTCTAGGATCGACTTGCAATAGCTCGAGCGCTTGCTTAGCAAGTCCCTCTGTTATCATACCATCTCCAAGCACCTGTGCATAATCTCTCACTCGTTTAAGCAGGCGATTGGCAATACGGGGTGTCCCACGCGAGCGTCTCGCCATTTCAAGTGCTGCTACTTGCTCGATATCAACATTAAATAAGTGAGCACTACGCACGACAATTTCTGCAAGTGAAGTAGTATCATAATACTCCAATCTTAATAATACGCCAAAGCGATCTCTTAAAGGTGCTGATAATGCACCAGCCCTTGTTGTTGCACCAACGAGTGTAAATGGCGGTAAATCAAGTCGTACAGAACGCGCTTCAGGGCCTTTACCAACAACAATGTCTAAACAAAAATCCTCCATTGCTGGATAAAGCACCTCTTCTATTGCACGAGGCAGGCGATGTATTTCATCGATAAAGAGCACATCTCCTGGCTCTAGTGAGCTTAAAATAGCTGCTAAATCGCCAGGACGTTCGATTGCAGGGCCGCTAGTCATCCGCACATTAACATTCATTTCATTGGCAATGACAGCAGCTAATGTAGTTTTACCAAGTCCAGGTGGTCCATATAACAGCACATGATCTAAACTTTCCTGACGAAGCTTTGCCGCTTCAATGAAAATTTGTAAATTCTCCTTTACCTTATGCTGGCCAATGTATTGAGCTAGTCTTTGTGGACGTAAAGATAATTCAAACTGTTCATCATAGCTACCTGCCTCACTAGCTATCATACGTTCAGACATGTACTTTCCCCCCTTTCACTATTTTAACTTTAATAGTAATTGTAATGCTTGTTTCATAAATGCATCTGTTGTTTCAAGCTTGTCATTTTCTTCAAGCTGTGGACGTATTTTTTCAAGTTCTTTTTCAGAATAACCAAGTGCCATTAAGGCAAGAATAGCTTCTTCAAGCTCATGTTTAAATGGATTCACACCAAATAATGGAAGCTCATCCTCTGAACTAGGTAGCTCAATAGTCTCCATTAATCCGCCAAGTTTACCTTTTAAATCTAGAATCATTTGACGTGCCGTTTTCTTGCCCACACCCGGGAATTTTACTAAAAACGATTCATCCTCTCGTTCAATAGCACTTATCACCTGTTGTGGGTTCCCAGTAGCTAAAATAGCAAGAGCACCCTTTGGTCCAATTCCTGACACTAGAATAAGTTTACGAAACAGCTCACGTTGGTCTAAATTTGGAAAGCCATATAACATTTGTGCATCCTCACGTACATGCAAGTGTACAAAAATTTGTTGTTCAAGTGCAGATGTCCTGAACGCAAATGGATTAGGTGTATTCAACTGCCAGCCAATCCCTTGCTGTTCAAGGACGATATACTCAGGAGTGATACGCTTTATTTGTCCTTTTAAATAATCATACATTCTATAATCCCTCACAATCATCGTCTTCGATTATAGCATATTGCGAACGAATGCTCGACTATAACAAATGCGCTGAAGAGCCCGAAGCAAAAGTAAGCGATCCACCACTTTTGCCCGAGGGATCGAAGCGACCTCGAGGATGTAGCGCTTTAGCCTAGACGAAAACTATGCTCTAGGTTATCCACAAATCAATTATGCCTCGGCATAGGCTTTAACTTACTTAACATTTAGAAAAGCACAAGTAGTCGTTCACACACAAAAATGACCGCCAATAGACGGTCATTTCTTCATCATTCTATCAATATCGTACCACAGTTTCGGCCAATATGTGAGGGCTCGTTTTGTAAACGGCACTAAATAATCTAAAAACACAAGCTGTTGATCTAATGGTAAATCAACTGCAAAAAGCCATTCACGTAATAGCTCATTTGGATATTTTAAACGATGTAGCTTTCTTTTATCTAAGCGTTCCAACTCTGGTAGCTCTGCAAATATATTACCAATGTCATAATCTACAGCTGGCAGTACACGATGCAACCATAAAATATATTCATCATCCGCTTCTCCAAGATGAGACAAATCAAAATCAATTAAACGCAATTCTCCATCTGAGCACCATAAAAAATTATGATGTACGACATCTCCATGTAAAAGCGTTATTTCTTTTTCGGGTACGTCCTCCAGAGCAATTAACTGTAACGACTTCTCACTATATTGTAAAATATGATTGATTTCTTCTTTCGTTAAAAATGCACGAAATTCATCCCGTCTGCTCTTAAAACGCATATGACGCATTTGCCATTTTAAAAGCTGTGAATAGGTGTGCAAGCCCGGCACTCGCTGCCAAGCAATTTTCTTATGTGTATCATGTAAAGTATTTAATAACTTAAGTGATTCCTTCCGATCTTTTTTATGTGCAAAATTCGCACTATGACTTCCTTCTTGCCAAGCTTGCACGATTAAATACTCATCATCACTTTTCATTAAAGGTAAAATCAGCGAGGGTTCAAGATGTCCAAGCTGTCGATGTATAACCCTTACCTTTTCTGCTATTTCTAACTGCTTTGCACGTTTCACAAAATAATTATTTGATTGACATTTATACTTCCAAATATTCGACTTTACTTCTTCAACGATATACGCTTTTTCACCATCGATAAGGCGTCATCCCGCCTGGGAAAAAGTGCGGTGACATCCATGGACCTGTTGACGAATACGGCATTGGGCACGGTGGTGGACATGATGATTGACATGGCATTGGACATGGCATTGGACATGGTGGTGGGCATGGTGGTGGACATGGCGGTTGACAATTACATGAGTCCATTTTCCAATTTGGCATCATCATTGGTTGTGAATTACAACCACAGGAATGCCCCACTCCCATCTCCGGCATTTGCTCAAATTCAGGCTTCATAGGGAAGAATGGTGATGAACTAGATTCTAAGAAATTTTCCATCCCAGCAACTTTACTGCCTGGCATTTCACATGATGTTGGTTGCTCTGGCATCATATAAGCTTCTACTTGCGGTTCCATTGGCATTGGCATTTGCATTGGCATTTCCATCGGCATTGGCATTGGCATCGGCATATGCATTGGCATATGCCAATACATATGATGGTGTACTGGCTGATGGCAACTTGCACAATGTGGTACTGTCGGCATTTGCGGCATTTGTGGCATGATAAAAATCGGTTGTGGCATTGGGGCTGGTGGTGGCGGTAGTTCCGGTTGTGCTACAGGCTGTGGTGGTGGTTGAATTTGAATTGGTGATACAGTTTGATTTTGCTCTACTTGTGGCATGACAACTTGTTGACTCCAGTTAAGCTCAACAGGCGCTTGCTGTGGCATCGGCATTGGCATTGGATAAGGAATAGGAATCATCTGTGGTTCTGGCATCGGTGGTGGTGGTACAATAATCGGTGGTGGCATCGGTCTCTGTACCTCTTTTTCTTTAACATGTTTTATAGGTGACTCCTTGTGCATATGTTCTTTGTGCATATGTTCCTTGTACCCTTCTTTATGTGATTCCCTATGTCCTTCTCTATGCATTCCCCAATCTGTTTCTCGATGCTGTTCTCTATGAGGTTCTTTGTGTATTTTTTCAGGTAGGATAATTTCCATGCCCGGTACAATATAATCTGGATTAGCAAGATGAGCATTGAGCCGTTTTAAATCTTCAAACGAAACACCATACTCTTTCGCAATCTTCCACAACGTATCTCCCTTTTGAACAATATGAATACGCAATTTTTTCCTCCCTTCCTCTCTACGTATCATATGTTCAATGTTTCATTTGGATACAAAAAATTCACGCATGTTGGAAATGCTTCATGGTACACTAGTTCTAAGGAAAACGGCTTCCTTTATTACAGGCAGAGGTGATCTCTTATGAAAAAAATGTTAGGCGAAGAACGCCGACTGCAACTTCTAGCACAGCTAAAAAAAAGCACAGCACCTATAACAGGGACGGACTTAGCTAAATTCGCAAATGTTTCTAGACAAGTCATTGTTAATGATATGACATTATTAAAGGCTAGAAATGAACCTATTATTGCAACTAGCCAAGGATATATTTATATGCATCAGGAACAATTACATCAAACTGTTGAACGTACAATCCCTTGCTTCCATACCTCAGAGGATGCAGAAGATGAGCTTATTACAATAGTTGATTGCGGTGGTACAGTAAAAAATGTTATTGTAGAACATCCTATTTATGGCGAAATTACTGCATCTATTATGGTCTCTAACCGTCATGAAGTAAAAAAATTTATTCAACGTGTTACCGATACACAGGCAAGTTACTTATCTGAACTAACGGGGGGTACACATCTTCATGTAATTTCTGCGCCTTCAGTTGAAATTTTAGATTTAATTGAGCTCACTTTACAAAAAAAAGGCTATTTAGTAGCGGATCAATAAATTAATAATCTTAACTTAGCTGCTAGCTTTCACAATAACTAGCAGCTTTCTATTTATGCTAAAAAAGAGAGGCTGGGACATAACTGGTCAAAACCTTAAAAAGCGCGAGAAATCAATTTTAGAAACGTTGATTTCTTGCGCTTTTCTGATGTGAAATATTGTAATTTTGCATTGAAAATATACTTATGTCCCAACCTCTTCAAATTTAGAGAAACCTTTTTCGCTGTGAAGGTGTTGGCAATAAGCATTTTTCTTTTCGACCGAAAAAACGATACCGATTTTTTGCAAATATTCGGTACATCCTATTTCGCATAAATGAAGGGATAAGGATGAAAACAAAACAAGCTGGCCAAAAACTATCTAATCTCCGACAGATTTTAAGTGCTGCTGTGGATTCAAAATATGCCTTTCCATGCTCAATTAATATGACACTATCTATATTTTTTGGTACTTCGTATTGAACAAGTAACGCCTGCCCAGCATCGCTCTGGATAGATGCAAATTGAAAATATGCTGCCTCATCATGTTTGATAATAAATTGCACACTACTGTCACAAAAATTGCATACTCCGTCAAACAAAATAATACCACCCACAATGATTCCTCCTAGCCACTTTAATTACTCGTCTGAAGTTAGATAAGTAAAGTATGTACCAAGTGACTTCACCTTGCAACCAAGTGCAGCTAGTTCTTCCATAGCCCCACGCATCATAGGCTCCTTTTCATCTGCCAATACATCAATCATAAAGAAATAATCACCTAAGCCCGTTTTTAATGGTCTTGATTCGATTTTACTTAAATTTAGCTGACGCCATGCAAATACTGATAGTACTTGGTGTAATGCCCCTGAACGGTCTGTCGGCAATGTAATCATGAACGTTGTTTTTGCCTGTCCATTCGATAAATTTTGTGGTAATCGTATATTTTGCTTAGATAATACGAAAAATCGTGTATGGTTAAAATGGAAATCATGAATATTAGATTGAACAATTTCTAAGCCATATTTTTCTGCTGCCGCTGCATTGCCAACCGCCGCCATGCATTCGCTCGGATTTTCGGATACATATTTTGCCGCTGCTGCTGTTGATGTTGTTTGATGTAACGGAACATGGCTGAATCGATAAAATAAATATTTATGACACTGTGCTAGCGCATGTGGATGTGAATAAACTCCTTTAATCGATTCCCAATTGTCCTTCTGCTCTTTATTGACCATTAAATGCTGCTGTATCTTCAATTGAAGTTCTCCAGTAACATAGAGTGTTGCCTCATGGAATAAATAATCAAGCGTTAGTGATACGGAGCCTTCTAAAGCATTTTCCAACGGTACAACTGCTAAATCTACCTTCCCCTTCGCTACTGCCTCGATACATTCTGGAATTGTAGCACAAGGGACAAGCCACTCAGTTGGAAAGGTTGCCTTCGTTGCTAAGTATGTAAATGATGCTTCCGGTCCTAAATATCCAATTCGTTTTTCCCATTGTTGCTCTGTCATTACATTTACCTCCTCCACTACTATTGTAGTTTATAGTTTGATTTTAAATTGTACATCACCAAAACGTAGGGTTGATTTCCGTTCCGACTAGCCGCTTTCCTTTGGGGCGGCCGATGAGCCACTTCGCTCCAGAGTCTCATCGGTGACGCCAATCCCCAAGGAGGCGCCAAGTCTTCACTTCAACATATACGTTTCACTAAATGTTATCCACAATCTTTGGTGATGAACGACTAAAATGCAAAAATTTAGAATTTTTAATCCCCAAAAGATCAAATGATGAGCTGAGGTATAATGTGAAGCCTTCCTAAACATTCAGGCAATTGCCTCATAGAACTTTTTTGCAATAGTTTTTCTTATAGAATAAGGAGCTGTCCCATAAAGCGATAATTACTTCACATGGGACTGCTCCTTTTAAGCTTATTTACATTCTGTCAAAAATTCAAGCTTGCTTTTAGTCATTACAATGCACCAGAACTAATTACTTCCGCTGATTCTACAAAATCTAAACGTTTGAGTTGCTGTATTAAATCATCAAGTTCACATGTCATACTAGTTACATCTAATGACAATGTAACATTGGCACGTCCTTGAATCGGTATTGTTTGATGGATAGTCAGTACATTGCAATGCGTAATTGTCACTGTTTCTAAAAGCTTTGCAAGTGTTCCTTTACGGTCCTGAAGCTGTAAAAAGACTGTTAAAATGCGTTCCTGCACAATTGAGTGAAAAGGAAATACAGCATCACGATATTTGTAAAACGCACTACGCGATAAATCCACCTGCTTTACCGCATCCCATATGGAAGATACCGAACCACTTGAAAGTAGGTGTTTCGCCTCCAAAGTTTTTTGCATAGCATCCGTTAAAACATCTTCACGAACTAAATAATATCGCTGATTCGCAACATTCTTCATACGCTTCCCCCTAAAACCTTGTCTTAATCGACAAATTCAAATTCAAACTCTTGCAGACGAACTGTATCGCCATCTTGTGCTCCACGTTCGCGTAGTGCTTCATCTACGCCCATTGCACGCAATTGACGAGCAAAACGGCGAATACCATCTTCACGGCTAAAGTCAGTCATTTTAAATAGGCGTTCAATTGCGTATCCACTAATGATAAATGCACCATCATCATCACGAGTAATTTCGAAATCTTCACCTTTTCCTTCATGTTTATACATTACCGTTGCTTCTGATTGCTCCTCTACATCATCATATAGAGGGAATTCAGGCGTTACTTCAAGTAAATCAGCAATGGCAAATAGTAACTCTTTTAAACCTTGACGTGAAATTGCTGAAATCGGGAAAATTTGAATATCTTCTCCCACTTTTTTGCGGAATTCCTCTAAGTTTTCTTCTGCTTCTGGCATATCCATTTTATTGGCAACAATAATTTGTGGACGCTCTGTTAAACGAAGATTATATTGCTTTAGCTCTTCATTAATCGTTAAATAATCCTCGTACGGATCGCGACCTTCCATTCCTGACATATCAATAACATGAACAATAACGCGTGTACGTTCAATATGTCGTAAAAATTGATGACCTAAGCCTACCCCTTCATGTGCTCCTTCAATAAGACCAGGTAAATCTGCCATCGCAAAGCTTCGATGATCATCTGTTTCAATCATCCCTAAATTCGGTACAATCGTTGTAAAATGATATGCACCAATTTTTGGCTTTGCAGCAGAAACAACAGATAAAAGCGTTGATTTACCAACACTTGGGAAACCTACTAGCCCCACATCTGCTAAAACTTTTAACTCTAATATAACATTTAATTCTTGTCCTGGCTCACCTTTTTCAGAAAGTTCTGGAGCAGGATTAGCTGGTGTTGCAAAGCGAGAATTCCCTCGGCCACCACGGCCAGCTTTTGCGATAATCGCTTGTTGACCATGCTCGACTAAATCGGCAATAACAACACCTGTTTCTTCGTTCAATACGACTGTGCCTGGTGGAACTTTAACGATCAAATCGTCTGCACGTCTACCATGCATTCCTTTACTCATACCATGCTCACCACGGTCAGCCTTGAAGTGGCGTTTATAGCGGAAATCCATTAATGTTCGTAAACCCTCTTCAACTTCAAATACTACGTTACCACCATGTCCACCGTCGCCACCAGCTGGACCACCATTCGGTACATATTTTTCTCGGCGGAAGGCAACCATTCCGTCACCACCGTCGCCACCTTTTACATAAATCTTAACGTGATCGACAAACATTTAGTTCACTCCCTATTTGCATTCAAGACATATTGCCAGCACGTATTCGTCTGTTCATTTGTTTGAATGTCTAATTGTTTCAAACCTTTTTCGGTGAATGCATCAGCACTCCATAGCCCATTTAGCGTGAATGTCACGGCAAATGTATGATCGTCAACACGTACATCGAGCGCTAAGCTCTGCTCTGTAAATGGATCTAATGTATCATAAACATGCATAACTGTTTTGTTTAAGTAATCTACAATTTCCGTATCAATATTATTTGTGACGGGCTTTTTTATCTCACCGCTAAGCTTCATTGGTAATGAAGGATAGCGCCAGCCTGCTGTTTGCAGCCACTCGATTGTTCGCGGTAATTGTAGACGATTAAGGATAGAAAGCGCTTGTAACTGTTCCGAATAATTTTGAATAAGTTTTTTTGATTCATCAATTCTACCTAAATCTAAATTCATGCGAATAAGCTGAAGCTGATTCACATAATCATGATTTGCAAAACGTAATACTTCACTAATGGTTAGTGATTGATTGTTCATCCCATTCACTCCAATAAAGTTATCCTTACTAGTATAACAAGTTTTGCTGTATTTTTCCCTTAATTCTTCAATCAATTATACCTCGTCATAATTGCGTACGCCGGAGACTTTATCTTCTTTCAGCGGGTGTTTGGACATCCGCTGAGAAGTAGCTTAAATCCGCATTTATCTCACCACCTATAGAGATGGTAGACTTCTGAAAAAAGAAGTTGAAATTTAGCCAAAAAAAGGACTGCAATAAATGCAGTCCTACGCTTTATGTTATCTTTTTTGAAGATTAAGCTTCTTGTGATGCTGGGTATACAGATACTTGTTTGCGATCGCGACCTAAGCGTTCGAATTTAACAACGCCGTCAACTTTAGCAAATAGTGTATCGTCACCACCACGACCTACGTTTGTACCTGGGTAAATTTTTGTACCGCGTTGACGGTAAAGAATTGAACCACCAGTTACGAATTGGCCATCAGCACGTTTAGCACCAAGACGTTTAGACTCAGAGTCACGTCCGTTTTTAGTAGAACCTACCCCTTTTTTAGATGCGAAAAGTTGAAGGTCTAATGCTAATAATAATTTCATCGTGTTCCACCTCCTACTTGGTTGTAGTTGATTTGGATGTATTGTCCGTAATTTTGTACCATTGAATACACTTGGGCAGTCATTACTTGGACAATTAACTGTAGTTTTGCATCAATTTCAGGCTCTATATCTGATGGTAAATCTACCTTAAGATAGCCTCCACCTTCAGCAGCTTGTTCGACTTCTGGCTGTAATTGTAGTAGTGCATAAATAGCATTCACAGTACCTATGGCAATTGTAGATGCTCCTGCGCATACTAAATCCTTACCAGATTCATCGTATTCAGCATGTCCTGAAAATTCAAATGCGGACACATGTCTATTTTCATTGTGATGAATCGTAACTTGTATCATTCGCTACACCTCACAATTAAGCGTTGATAGCTTCAACAACTAATTTTGTGTAAGGTTGACGGTGACCTTGTTTACGACGGTAGTTCTTTTTAGCTTTCAATTTGAAAACAACGATTTTTTTCGCACGGCCTTCTTTCACAACTTTAGCTGTTACAGTAGCGCCTTCTACGAATGGAGCTCCAACTTTAACGTTTTCGCCACCTACGAATAAAACTTTATCGAAAGTTACAACCTCGTCAGCTTCTACACCTAATTTTTCAACATAGATTTCTTGACCAGCTTCTACTTTGATTTGTTTACCACCAGTTTCAATAATTGCGTACATTTTACTGCACCTCCTCATAGACTCAGACTCGCCTGTTTATAAAGGTGATCATATGATACTTAAACCTTTCCAGTGCGGTTGTAGTAGCACAGGTGCTACAAACAATAACATTAAGATATTACCACACGATTTATTTTAAGTCAATCTATTCATTACATATTTCTCAAATGCTAAACGATATTTTCGATAATTCCATTCTTTCAACGCTTGAAGCCAAATAAATAAACATAAAATTGCTAAAAAAATAGCTTGTGGGAGGTAATTTAAAGTTATCATGAGTAGTATAGACGCAATTAAAAATGAAATCCAGTAGTAATATTCAAATATACGAACCCTTGGATAGAATAAATATAAAGACGCTAAAAATATTCTGCCACCATCTAACGGAATAATTGGTAATACATTGATGGCTAATAGCACAAGTTGTACATGGATGAGCTTAGAAGCAAGTAGTTCTGGCATAAAAAAAGCGAGGCCAATCCCTAATATTGTAGCGATTGGTCCTCCAAGGGCAATCCATAGGAGTGACGTTGCTGACACAACCGTTGGATTTTCAAACTCTATTTCCCCTCCGTAAGGTGTAATAACGCATGATTTTACCTTAACACCACAAAGCATTGCAGCTAATAGATGACCTGCTTCATGCCATAATAACGAAAATAAAATAATGGAGTAATAAGCAATTTGGCCACTAAAAATCATTAAAAATACGAAAGGGATACATAGAAGATGCAGTTTAATTTTCATTGGACGCCGCTGCTTCAAGCCACTGTACAATTTGTTCTAAACTATAATATGACTTATCTTTTTCAATCGAGATATAGAGTTGTCCCGTCTCTTTCATGCCGATTAAATCATTTGCCTGCACCGTTGTATATGGCAGTTGTGCTAAACTATCCAACATACCATAAGAAACTGTTGTGCCATCATCATAGCTAATCGTCATTGTTTTACCAGTATATTTTGTATGACCAGTGAAAACGACAAGACCATTTTGTCCAGCATACACTGGAAGACCCGCATCATACTGCAATAAAAAGCCTTCCTGAAAAACTTGCGCATTAGCAAATGTTAATAGTTCAGTTTGCCCAACATCACTCGATACCACTATTGTTGCATCGTCTTTATTTAGCCAACTTTGTCCGAGCTCGCTTAAATAAGTTAAATCTGCTGATGTTGTAACAAGTTTTCGCACAGGTGTTTCCAATACACCTTGATCCTCTAAACGAATTACGAGCATAATTGCAGCCACAAGTAATATTGTGACCAACCATTTCCATTTCTTAAACAAGCCCTCATCCTTTTTTCACACTATATGAGGCTGCATGTCCATTCATGCACAAGAAAAAAACCTTCTCGTACAAATGCACGAAAAGGCTGGCTTATAATCATCTTGAAAATAACGCTTTAAGTTTTGAAAATACACCTCTATGTTCATCTTCAATTGCCATAAGTGGCACAGATTCCCCAAGTATTCGACGGGCAATATTACGATAGCCTAGAGATGCTTTGTTAGTTGGATCCATTACTACTGGTTCACCTTTATTGGAAGATGAAATAACTCCTTCACTATCTACGATTATCCCTAATAGATCGATAGACAAATGTGTTGTAATTTCATTCACATCTAAAGTATCGCCGCTCTTCATCATATGTTGACGAATGCGGTTAATAATTAGCTTAGGTGCAGTAATTTCTTCCTGTTCGAGCAAGCCAATAATTCGATCTGCATCACGCACAGCAGAGATTTCTGGCGTTGTTACTACAATTGCATGATCTGCTCCAGCAACAGCATTTCGATAGCCTTGTTCAATGCCCGCTGGACAGTCTATTAAAACATAATCATAGTCTCTTTTCAGTTCCTCTACTAGGCTCTTCATCTGCTCAGGATTTACAGCATTTTTATCTGTCGTTTGAGCGGCAGGTAATAAAAATAGTTTCTCATCTACACGTTTATCTTTTATTAACGCTTGATGAATCTTACAGCGCCCTTCAACAACATCTACTAAATCGTAAATAATGCGATTCTCAAGGCCTAAAATTACGTCTAAATTACGTAGACCAATATCTGTATCTACTAAACATATTTTTTTACCTTGTAGAGCCAATGCAGTCCCAAGGTTAGCCGCTGTCGTTGTTTTTCCGACACCGCCTTTACCTGAAGTTATGACGATCGCTTCTCCCACACTAGCTTCCTCCCTTAGACACATTTAACAATGGTCGAATATTTTTTAACGCGTGAATTTGATCGTACGTAATGCGTCCATCATAGCCAATAAATGCACAAGTCATCTCTTCCTGATTCATTGCTTTTACATGTTCGTCTGACATAGCCTGAACCTGGTCAGCAATCATGATATGCGTGGCTTCAAGGCGAGATGCTGCAATAATTGCATCTTTATTACCATGAACACCAGCATGTGCAATTCCTTTGAGTTTACCTAGGACATACACATTGCCACCGGCTTCTACACGTCCATTCGGATTGACATTCCCGACGATAATAATATCTCCTGGCGAACGCAGAATTTGACCTGATCTGACCACCCCTAAATATGTATCTTGTTGACTTTCAATCCTTTTCTGGTCGCTTTCATGGACAGTCAGTACTTCACTTTGCACTTTCGAGACGATTAATTGCTCTGTTTCTTGAACAATCTTAATAAGCTCTTTAATTTGTTTATCAGAACAGTATCGATAGCCTAAATATAATTGTACATCTACTTTGCTATCGATACCGCTTTCTGAAACTTTCTTTTTAAGTTCTTCTACTAAATCGACATACGCACATTGATCGTCTAAATGAAGAACAAATCCATCCTTTGTTCCCTTCATATTAACTAACTGTTTTTTCATGAATGCCTCACCCCACGTTGTTCTTTGTTAAGAAACTTCACGTGCTCTCTGTAAGACACGCGCATTAATTAGATATTTGAAGGCCCAACCAAGAATCACTAAAAACAATGCATTAGCAATGATCGTTGGCAGCAGTCGTGAACGTAAGAATTCCGATAATGGAATCGTTGTAAAGTCGATAAGATAGAAGAATTGATAGAGTATAAATTCTAAAATTGCTACTAAAACAACTGAAATTGTTGTTGTCACAACTAAGTGCTGATGAATAATTTTCACGATAGACCCTGCTATAAAACAAATAAGCGGAAACAGTACTGAATATAATCCAATAATATCAATGTAAAACACATCATACAAGACACCAAAAAAAAGTCCATACATTACCGCTCGCTGACGGCTGTAATAGATGGAAATAAATATTAAATATAAGATTAAAAATCTTGGTACTAAATAATAGATATGCCCTTTCACTTCAATGGGTGAAAGCATAGCAAACTGCGGTTCTAGTAAAAATAGTAAAACCGCTACAGAGGGAATGAGAAATCGAACCATTATTTTTCCTCCTCTTCACTCGCCCCTTGCGGATTCGTTAAATCTTTGTTCGTTGCATTACCATCAGATCCATCTATTACTGTAGATGTTCGTTTAGCAATAATAACATGATCTAATATTGAAAAATCAGCAGATGGTTTTACATAAGCCATCTTTGTTAAACCATAATCATCTGTACTTACTTCTGTAATTTCTCCGATTGGCACATTTTTTGGGAAAATACCGCCAAGTCCTGATGAAACTACTTGCTGGCCCTTTTTAACTGTTAAACTTGAATCGATTCGCTTCATAATAAGTTCATTACGATCTTTATCATAGCCCTCGATTAAACCGTATGCTTCTTTATCTCCTAACACCATCGCAGAAACACGATAGTTTGGATTACTTGTATTTAAAAGCTCTACCTCAGAGGTGAAAGGTGTCACTACTGTAATTTTACCGACTAACCCTTTCGCTGTCATAACTGCCATATTTTTTTCTACACCGTGTGAAGATCCTTTATCTAAAATAATTTTTTCTTCCCACTGGTCAGGATTTCTAGCAATAACTGTGGCATTAATTGGATTAAATTCTTTTAAGCTCTCCGATTTGTCGAGAAGCTCACGAAGCTTATTATTATCTGATTTCAATTCCGTTGCCTCAGCTTGTACAGCTGCAAATTCTTCCAAGCGTGCTTTTAAACGTTTATTTTCTTCGTACGTGTTTAAGAGGGAATCAATATTATTAAAAACACCCGCAATATAATTCGCCGGCTTCGCAACAATAGATTGTGCGACGCCGACAGTATCTTTAATAATTTGCTCTGGTAAAGTTGCATTCGTCCGATCACGTAATGAGAAGCTAATCAATGCCACAAGAAAAACCATGCCCACAAGCAGCAAAATTAATTTCTTATTGAAAAAAAAGTGTGGCATTGCCTAAACCTCCTACCCTTTTACTTGTTGTGCACGAATTAAATCAATATGTTCTAGAGCCTTACCTGTACCAATAGCAACACAGTCCAGTGGATCTTCTGCGATAAATACTGGCATATTTGTTTCTTGGCTAATAACTTTGTCTAGATTTGTTAATAGCGCACCACCACCTGTTAAAACAATTCCGCGTTCCATTACGTCTGCAGATAATTCAGGAGGTGTTTGTTCAAGCGTTTTACGAACACCATCAATAATAGATGCTACCGCTTCACGTAAAGATTCAGAGATTTCTTGTGAAGAAATTTCGATCGTTTTAGGTAAACCTGTTAAAAGATCGCGTCCTCTAATTTCCATTCTATTTTCTGGACCCTCAGCCAATGCTGTACCAATTTCCATTTTAACTGCTTCTGCAGTACGTTCACCTATTGTTAAGTTATACGTTTTACGAATATACGAAATGATGGATTGGTCCATTGCATCCCCGCCAACACGCACGGATTCACTTGTTACAATACCACCTAATGAAATAACAGCTACCTCTGTTGTACCACCACCGATATCAACGACCATTGACCCTGTTGGATCCCATACTGGTAAGTTTGAACCGATTGCTGCTGCAAATGGCTCTTCAATTGTAAATGCTTCTTTAGCACCTGCTTGACGAGCAGCATCAATAACCGCACGTTGTTCAACTGATGTAATACCGTAAGGCACACAAATCATAACATTTGGTTTTTTCCAATTTCCACCAGAATTTTTACAAGCTTCTTTTAAATAATAACCTATCATTGCTGTAGTAATATCAAAGTCAGCAATAACGCCATCTTTCATAGGACGGATTGCTACGATTGAACCAGGTGTACGACCAATCATATTTTTTGCATCATTACCAACTGCAACTATATCTCCAGTTTTTGTATTTTTTGCTACGACTGAAGGTTCGCGTAAAACGATTCCCTTCCCTTTAATAAACACTAATGTATTCGCTGTGCCGAGGTCAATCCCGACATCTTTACTTCCTAATCCAAACAATTTGTGTACTCCCTTTCTATTTAAGCCATACTTTCGTTGACATCAACTACACTCCGGTGTGTAATTACACCCAGAAGCTTTATCTTCATTCAATCGATGTTAAACACCCACTGAAAAAACTACACACTCATTCATCTCACACCTGTTGAAGTGAGAGGCTTCTTCTGAATAAAGATAAAATCATACCGTTCATTATAACGGATAAACGCAAGAATTTATAGTGCCACATGCCTCTTCTCGCAGAAAAGATACTATTTTAATTCCCTCCTAAACTAAAAATAGTACGTATAGATTAGCATATAATTTTTATTCTTGTAAGACAACGTGTAATAGGCTACCAATTTTTGTGAATATAATAGACATTTCTACGAGTACAATAACGTTTTATTAAAAAAAAGGTTCGCTTTCATTTTAGTTTTTCGCAAAAAAATACAAAAATATTTATTTTTAAATAGCGAAGAGATTTGAAGCAACACCAAATGTAAGATGAGAACAACGCGAATAGTTTCCAAAACATTCCACACCTTCTCTTTTTGATGTTCTATCCGTGCTTTTGAAAATTCCTGCGACTGCCCCTACCTTTCGTAGACCTAGCTATTTTTATTGATAGATTGACTAGGACCTAAAAAAACTCTGCAAAAAGCCTGCAGAGTTAGAAATAACCTTTTTCTTTCAAACTAATAAATTGATGATCGCCGATGATAAGATGATCGATCAAATCAATGCCAATAATATATCCAGCCTCTAAAATTCTTTTCGTCACTTCAATATCTTCATCACTGGGTGTCGGCACGCCGCTAGATAGCAATAGGTAAGGCTTTGAAATCATCTTCACCTTTTCCCCTGCTCCACACCGTGCATGCAACTTTCATCGCACACGGCGTTCCATCGACCGTTCATTTATTTCATTTTCCTCAATTGAGTCAAACAATCCCTTGTGAACTACTCACCACTTAGCTTGAAGTGGGAGCTTCTCAGTTCCACGACGAAAGCAACCTCTCGTCTCCCTGAGCGTTACTTCGGGGTGTTCTAACCTTAGATGTCCAACGCTTGGACGCTCTTTTGGTACGGTGGATATTTTACGCAGGAACCGAATGACTTGGTTTTCGCACTCTATTTTCTTCCTGCAATCTCATATATCAAGTTATCAAAGACAATTCGTTAAAATTTTGGTTCAAGGTCTATCACGCTCTATTCACGGCTCATGACCTTTTTCGTCATACGAGAATCCTTGAATTTTTGAGTTGAAATAATATGAACAATCGACTTGAGGCTATTGCTCCATCTCCGTTACAGAAACTTCAACGCTCCTGCCTCTACTCTCACTACCATAAAGAAAAGTTATAGACGAATCCTTTCCTCCCCACCACGTCATCAGGTGTGTCCCTTCTTGTGTCAGTAGCTTTCCACGTTCCCTTCACTCTATCAATACTTAACGTAGGTGCTAGCTCTTGCCTGACGTCCTCTCCACCGCCTGTAACGATGCATGAAGCTTTCAAAACCATCATAAGTACTCGCCCACGGAACGCGCTTGACTCTTTTATCAAGCCCACTCATTTCTAAGTGTTCGCCACTCACAGACATTTCCTTCGCTAGTTCGTCAGTGTTTTACCACATTCTCACCATATTAAGCTTTTTACGACTCCCGGCCTATCAGTTGCACCAACTACCTCTAGTTAGCTTTCGGTTACTCATATAAGCACTACGGCAACATTCAGCCGACTTCACCGAGCTTCACACGGCATTCTTCTACACACTCAAATACCGCATGTCGGAGTATTAGAGTAGGCGTTTCAAGGCGTTACCCTCTCATTCCACCTATCAAGTGAAGAGTTCACGACTCTCTTCTAGCCATTTGACTATAAGACAGCGTGCGCAACCTTTTTAGTTACGAACGTGTCGCACGATGATTATGCGCACAAATTATAGAAGCCGCAGACCTCTTTACAGCCTCGCGATAAATCTCCCTAGGATGGACTATTGAAGCATTTAGACTGCCTATAAAAATCGTCTTTCTATGAATAATTTGATTCTTTATATTTAAAAAAAGAACTACAAAATGTTCCTGACTCAGTGAGGTCATATCAGGCATTAAATAGGCAGCGGCATCTTGCGGTGAACGTATCGTATATTTTTCATCGCTTTGTTTCTGAGCAAGGCGTCTACCGAGTTCAATTGCAGCTAATATTTGAATGGCTTTAACCTCACCAATCCCTTTAATAGCAACCATTTCTTCAATAGTTGCATGTTTCAAATGATGTAAACGCTCAAAAACACTTAGTATGCGATTTGCAAGTACAAGAACAGACTCTTCCTTAGTGCCTGTCCTTAGTAAAATGGCCAGCAGCTCCTGATTCGATAAACTCATAGCTCCTTGGCGCAGTAGTCTTTCACGAGGTCGATCCTGTATATTAACGTCTCGTATCATCATTCTTGGTAAAACATCATTTGTCAAAAAAGCCTCACTCCTTCGCAAATTGGATAATATTGAGTGCTACCAATTGCGTAAACAACGCTGCAAGTGGTAAGCCGACAACATTGTTATAATCTCCTTCAATTCGCTTCACTAAAAGGGTTCCAGCAGTTTGAATGCCATAACCACCTGCTTTATCAAATGGGTCTCCCGAATCTACATATGCTTCGATAAGATCCTGCGATAAATGATGAAAGACAACATTTGTCTCTTCGACAAATGTCGTTTCATTACCGTCAGGTTCAATAATGGCAACAGCTGTCATGACCGCATGATGCTTGCCTGATAAACGTATTAAGTGAGAAATTGCCTCCTCACGATTTTTGGGTTTATGGAGTAGCTTATCATCATAAACAACAATAGTATCGGCTCCAATAATCGTCGCATTTAGAGCTTTTTTTGCCACATCACGTGTTTTTAATAGTGCTACACCTTTAACATAATCTTGCATTGTAGTTGCCTGGACACTTGTCTCTTCTACTTCACTAGATATTATGTCAAATGGAAGTGATAGCATAGCAAGCAATTCCTTTCGTCGTGGTGACGCAGAAGCAAGCACTAGCTTTTGATTTGTCTTAAACATTGTCTGACCAATCCTCCTTATTAGCTATCATAACGGAGAATTTGGGATTTGAAAATTTTCAAAAAATCAAGATAATGCATATTTCACTATCTTTGATGTTTAAAATTTCACTTGAAGACAAGCATTTTTTGATTTGTAATGAGCAAAAACATGTAAGCGAATAACGTTGATATCGTTTGAAATTGAAGAGGCTGCCGTACCAATAGCTTGCCAATCAGCAGGTAGCGTAGAATCCTTCAAATTATCCTTAAAATTTAATTTTGTTGCTTTTTTGTCAGCGAGCACAGATGGAAGCTCTGCAATCGTCGCCTCCTTACAGCTGTCACTGCTTACACTAAATGCTTTTTTAAATGTTGCAGGATCTTTTAAAAAAACAAGTTGACTTTCATCTGTCACCATACTTGTCCAAACATAAAATTTTCCATCTATCTCAACAATGGCACTTTCTTTTAATGAAGGGTGTTCAGATACAAACGAGCTTGCACTTTCATAATTTGAATAAACCCCTGCTTGACTTGCAAAAAACATGGATCCGTTCGTTGCTCCCCCTGCTGTTGGAATTGTTTCTGCGTCTTTATTATTACTATTACTATTACTATTACTATTACTAGCTACTTCGTTACTATCATTTTTTAAAGAAAATTGAGTGCTCGCTTGAAGAACACCTAAAAAAATGGCTACACCAAAAAGTCCGACTACTCCTCCAATAAACATCGCACGAAATATTTGTTTTTTCATTACCTGACTGACAATTTTCATTCGTCCATCACCTCTTTCTTCAACGTTCAAAGTAAATATCAATTATGCCTCGGTATCCCTCGGTATAATTGCGTCCGGAATCTGCTTTGTGCTTAGGCCTGCAGATGTTTATTTGTGCGAAAGCGAAGCGTCAGCAACAACAAGATGTTGGTCACTCAGTCGTTGCCACAGGACGTTGCGTTCTTAGACAGAATTCCTCTATTTCAGCAGATGTTTGGACACCCCGCTGAAAGATGTAAAAAGTTGAGATTGCTACATTTTCATATAAGTATATGTATAAAAGTATGTGTAAATGCTAATTTACTATATTTTGATTTAATAGTTTTTTCGAGGTTTAATTGTATCGAAAGGTTTACCATAAACTATAAAAATAAAAGGTGGACTCTTAAATGTATTCTTTCGCTCTCTATCAAAGAACAAAATTATTGAATAAGAAAAGGAGTTAATAGAGAGGAAATAGAAATAATATTTACCGACAAATAATCTTGAAATATCGAGGTGAAAAGATGGATAATCAAAAAATTATTGGTCAAACAAAGACAGCTGGATTTCAAGTAGGTGTTAGAAGGACATTCCCTATTTCCCAAGAAAAAGCCTGGAATCTTATTACTTCACAAGATGGGTTAAACTTATGGTTAGGAGAAAGTACGGGTATTATCCTTGAACAGGGGCAGATTTATATTACGAAATCAGGGTCCGGAGAAATCCGCGTTGTTAAGCCTTTACAGCAACTTCGCTTAACTTGGCAAAAAGTGGGGTGGGAAATGGCATCAACAGTTCAAGTTCGTATTATATCGAGTGCAAATAATAAAACAACTATTAGTTTTCATCAAGAAAAACTTTCTGATCAGAATGTAAGGGAGGAAATGAAAATATATTGGGAAAAAGTGCTCGAGGAAATCAAAGAGAGAATAGCGCAAATTTATTTTATATAGATGTAAACCCAAGAGTAACCAATTGGAAAAAATCTCATAAAAAAATAACCTCTAATTAAAGAGTTTTTGCTTGGGAAGGGAATCTTCTAAACAGGCTTATCGTGCAAATACTAAGGATACAGCACATAATAGAAATGTTTTGGCTCATCACCATAACGTGTGGTTGATTTCCGTTCCGACTGGGGGCGTCCGATGAGCCGCTTGGGCCAAAAGGATGTTGGTCACGAAGGCGTTATCACAGGACGTAATGCTTTTAGCCTTCGTTCCCCTAGTTGCTCGCTCCAGGGTCTCATCTGTGATCCCCAAGGAGTCGCCCAGCCGGAACGAAGGTCAACAATATATAGGGCATATATTTTTAAAAATGTCATCCACAACTTTTGATGATGATCCAATGTTTTGGAATTTTCACACTAAATATAAAAAAATCAGGTACTCATTTTTATGATGAGTACCTGATCTTTACTGTAAATATATCGTGACTATATGTTAAATATTTTTCAATCTACTACGTACTTCCGTTAATAAATACAGCGAACCCGATACAATAGTTCTCGACTTACTTTCTGACTGTCGTTTTAAAAATTGCACATAATCTTCTAAAACTGCTTTATGAGAGGCGTTGGACAGCTCAAACATTTTTTGAGCAGCCATCGCACGAGGATTATTGAAATCAACAAAGTAAAAATAATCACTTACTTGCTCAAATTGATGCAAAATCTCTTTTACAGCCTTATCAGCAAGAATGCCGATGACAAAAGTAATCTGCTCTTCCGGGAACTCATGCTTTATCGTTTCTATTAATTTCTCAGCACTCGCTGGATTATGCGCACCGTCTAAAAAAATATAAGGCAAAATTTCTTCAAAGCGTCCTAAGATAGTTGCGTTTTTTACAGCTTTTTGAATAGCTTCTTTACTTACTTGTAACTCTAATGTGGTCGCTACTTCCAAAAAGGCTGTTATAGCAAGTGCCATATTATTCGCCTGATGCGCTCCCTTCATTGTGCGTGTAAGCTTTGTAATACAGAGCCTCTTGTCTTTATGCTCATAGCTCTCTCCCTCATTCTCTTGCTTCACATAAAATTGGTGATTTAGCTCAAGAACGGATGCATGTTTTTTTGAGGCTTCCTGATAGACTATATTCTTTGCTTCTAAAGGTAGCTCGCCGATAATAACTGATCGATCCTGCTTAATAATTCCTGCTTTATGGTGGGCAATACTTTCAATCGTATCTCCTAAAAAATTCGTATGCTCTAATGCGATACTTGGTATGATTGATACAATTGGTGTAACCACATTCGTACTATCCAGTAAGCCCCCCATACCTGCTTCAATAAGGGCAATATCTACATTACTCGCAACAAAATGTAAAAAAGCTGCAACCGTTAAAAGTTCAAAATCTGTTAGTTTTCCACTAAGTTCGGCAGCATGCATTTGTTGGAATACTTGATTCATTTCCGCTTCTGTCATTGCTTGGCCTTCTACTTGAATTTGGTCATGTACATCTAAAATACAAGGAGACATAAATTTACCAACACGTAAGCCATGTCCTTTGGCAATTGATTCTAGAAATGTAAGAGTTGAGCCTTTACCATTAGTCCCTGCTAAATGCACAACTTGCAATTTATTCTCTGGATTACCTACTCGTGTCAATGCCTCTTCAATCGCAATTAGGCCAGGTTTAATAACATCATCGCTCTGAACATTCCATTTTTCCTTATAGCTATTCAATTTTGGAATCATCGTTGTTCCCCCTGTAGCCATTGTCGTATTTCAGCTATAAAATACAACGAACCTGTAATAACTATAATATCCTCATCATTTCTTTGATGTAGCATTGCTTGAAGCATTTCACGCCAATCCGTACTATACGTTTTGTTCGTATTTGTAGATAATGCAGCTAATTTTTCAGCAGGCATAGCATTCGGCAGTTCAATTTGTGTAAATGTTATTGCTGTTGCAATACTATCCATTAAAGCAATACTTTTCGCATGATCTTTATCTGATAATGCCGCATATATAATTCGATAGTTTTGGTGTGGATATACCGTTTTAAGTGTTTGAATGAGTGCAGCTGTTCCTTCAGAATTATGTGCTCCGTCTAATACTATATTGCGAGGTAATTGCTCAAAACGGCCTGCCCACTGAGCATTCGCCAACGCTTGACGGATTGACTCATCTGGAATGTCAATTGCTCCATTTTCTCTTAACGTTAGAACAGCCGTAATCGCTAGACTTGCATTATTTATCTGATGTGGCCCAGCCATTTTTAATGGGACATCAACCATTTCCACATTTGATTTTTGGTAATTAAAGTGCTGTATATTAGCACCTTGCACTATATTTCCAACCGTAAAATCCTGTCCTAAAACAAAGCATGGCGCATGACGTTCATTCGCTACCTTCTGAATAACAGTAAGTGCCTCTTCACTTTTAACACCCACTACAACCGGTACACCTTCTTTAATAATTCCTGCCTTTTCAAGCGCTACCTTTGCAAATGTATTTCCTAAAAATGCAGTATGCTCTAGTGAAATCGTTGTAATAATTGAAATAAGTGGCGTAATGACATTCGTAGCGTCTAAACGTCCACCTAGTCCGGTTTCAATCAGTGCAATATCCACTTCCTCATCCGACAAGTATTGGAACATAATAAGTGTTACGACTTCAAAAAAGCTTGGAAATTCACCTTCATAATGTGTCTCAATAATATTAACAACTTTGTTCATATAATATAAAAATTGCGCATCAGAAATTTGAGTTCCATTAATAGTCATTCGTTCATTGACACGCTCTAAATGAGGTGAAGTAAAGGCACCTACTTTGTAGCCACCATGTTGTAGCATCTCCCTTAGCGCATTCACTGTTGAACCCTTTCCATTTGAGCCTGCTAAATGAATAGCGCGTAGCTTGTCCTGTGGGTTATCTAGAAGTGCTAGTACCTCTCGCATCAATACAAGTGGTGCGCGTTTATGATCAACTGCCTTTAACGTAAAAATAAAATCTGTACATTCTTTCATCGATTTAAACAAAAGAAACACTCCCTCTTACTACAATATCTCTATTTTAGTACAAGTAGCGCCCAATACACATATATTTCTAAAAAAACTCATGTTTAAATACACTTGGAATGAAAGCTAAAAAAACACACAGAAAAGCACTTTATTAAGTGAGAAACCGCGTGTTTTAAATTCATACTATTGGAGTTGTTGTGCACCTGATAGTGCTCCCATATTATCTAGAATAATTTTTGCATCATTATTTAAAAGCAGAAGAACGTCGGATCTTTGCATTAATTCGAAGGAGTTTTTTAAAGTTCTTTTTAGCATGGCAATATCAAAATTCGAGGAATATTCATTAATTTTATTAATCGTTAATAAATCTGTCCGTGTTAATTTATTTTTAGATTCTACAGGATCCTTTCTATCTACTAATACATGCTTTATGAGTACCCGACCATTTGCATTTAATAAACGATAATGTTTTGCTTCTGATAATTTCATTAGATTGGTTTCAATTAATACTCTTGCGCTAACAAAATCTATATCATCACAGGCTTTGTTTATTTTCATAATAATTGTTGTGATATTCCCTATCATTTCAAACCCCCATTTAACACATTATATCTACTTAAAACATCCAAATAACCCAAATATATAGCTCATCATCAAAACGTGTGATTGATTTCCGTTCCGACTGGGCGCATTGTTGCTGACGCTTCGCTTTCGCACAGATAAAACAATTGTAGCTGCCGCTTTGCTTTCGCTACAGAAAACAATTGTTGATGACGCTTCGCTTTCGCACAGAGCAAAGCTTTCTGGGGCGTCCAGCCGGAACGAAGATCAACTTATATAAATGGATACGTTTTAACAAATGTCATCCACAACTTTTGGTGGTGAGCCAATTTTATGTATATTGCGATTCAATCCCCTATTTCTTCTATTTTCATATCCTCTACATTTTTAAATCCTGGTATATACATGTAAAAATTCATGTGTACAGTTCACCTTTCTATTACTTGTTTCTCGACAATATTTATTAAACGGTGATACTGTGCTTTTTTATGCATGAAATTGTGTGAATACCCCAACAAATAAAATAAAACCTCTCTAAAAATGTCACAAATGATGTGGCTATTTCGTTTTAATGTAAAGGAGGAATAAAAGATGAAACATATTGTCGTATTGGGTGGAGGATTCGCAGGAATCAATTTGGTAAATGGATTAATAAAAGAGTTTGGTCATTCAATTGGAAAAGATGTAAAAATAACGTTAGTAGATAAAAACTCGTTTCATTTTCGAAAAGTGTTATTGTTTAAAATGATTATTGAGGACGCCAATTTAAAAGTTCCTTTAACAAGGTATTGTACAAATGGTGTGGAATATTTAAAGGGTGAAGTTACTTCATTTCATCACTCCAAGAAAACAATTATGCTTAAAATGGAGAATGAACAAAACAACACCCTACAATATGACTATCTTGTGGTAGCACTTGGTAGTGTTGTTCAGGAGGTCTCTAGTAAACTAGGCGGGATCACATTAAGCAGTATAAAGGCTGCTCTAGATATCAGACAAAAATTACAATCACTCATTCTACAAGCTAAAGCTGAAGAAAATAAAGAAGTGAGAAAAGGTTTATTGTGCGTTGCTATTGTCGGTGGAGGCATTACGGGTATTGAAACAGCTGCAGAACTAACTGCTTGGTTTAAAAAAGAAGTGCAAGAATCAGGGCTCCATTCTAATGAGGTAGAGGTCATCTTGTTTGATTCAAAGGAGCATTTATTGCGAGGGGTTCCAGTAAAGGTAAGTGAAAAACTAGTAAAAGAATTGAATAGACTAGGGATTACTATTCGTGCTAAAATGAAAGTGAAGCAGTTTGAAGATGGCCAAATCCTGTGCGCTGATGGCACTACTTATAAAGCAGGAGAGTGTATTTGGACGCCAGGTGTTAAAGTAAATCCATTCATTCAAACACTCCAATTTCCTTTGACTAAAGAGCATCAAATACTAGTGACCGATACTTATAGTATACAAGGCTATCCCGATATATTTGCAATCGGGGATTGTGCAAGAATTATAGATAGAAAGACAAATCAAGTGGACGGCATGACTTGTAAGGAAGCGATTCCTCAGGCAGCAAGGTTAAGCAAAATATTAAAAAATGAGGTCTATGGCAATTCCCATACTATAACGCACAAAGCATTTCCGATAAAATTGTATTGTATTAGTCTCGGTCCTGATAATGGCTTTGTTTGGGCTCAGAAGTGGGGATTAGATTTTACCATATCAGGGAAGATGGGCGCACGTATTCGAGAAAAAACATGGGATCAAGCGAGTTTACTTGTGTAAATATGTAGTGTGCAAAGGAAAGTGAGGGTCTTAACTGTGGAACAAATTGAACTAAGCCGGCTTTACGCCGAATACAAGTCACTTTTATTTTCGCTTGCTTATAAAATGACAGGCAGTGTTGCTGATGCAGAAGATGTGATTCAAGATGTGTTTATCAAACTAAATGGATATGAGGTAAAGCACAATCGAAATATCAAAGCGTTTCTATGTAAAATGGTGACTAACCGATGTTTAGATTTGTTGAAATCATCTAGAAATAAAAGAGAACTCTATGTTGGAACGTGGCTTCCAGAGCCGATAGCTTTTATAGAAAAGGACCCATTACAGGAAATGATGGTAAAAAGTGATGTTTCTTATGCTTTGCTCGTATTATTTGAACAGCTAAATCCAATTGAAAGAGCGATCTTTATCCTTCGTGAAGTCTTGGAATATGATTATGAAACAATTGCTGAAATTGTACAAAAGAAGGAAGACAATTGTCGAAAAATTCTAAGTAGGCTAAAAAAGATGCTTCCTGAGCTCGAGAAACAAATGGCAGTTGAACCAGTGAAAACAGATCGTGAACATGTGATTACTAGTTTTATTCGTGCTATTCAGCAAGGAAACATAACGCAGATGATGGAAGTTCTTCAGGGAGACGTAGTTTATTATGCAGATGGAGGCGGTAAAGTAACTGCTGCAGTAAGACCTATTTACGGTGCTACACGAGTAAAACAACTTCTTATTGCTTTAGCAACTAAATTTCTTACGATTCGAGAAGAGTACTCCATTATGCAGGTAGAGGTCAATGGCAGTACTGGTATTGTAATCATGAATGAGGAAAAAGTTATTGCTGTCATGAGTTTTGAATTTGAAGGAAATAAAATAAAATCCATATTTTCTATTCTAAATCCTGATAAATTGAGTTTTATTCATACACAAACTAGAAAAGGATTGTAAAGAACATGGTACTCAAATCGTTCTTTTGTCATACTTATTGGACTCTAAAATGAAACGAGTGGTATACATGAGAATCTTCATTATACAAGAAAATATTACCATACCCCTTTGGATGGATCAGTCAAAGGGGGTATGTACGTTTAACGATGTCATTACATAGCACATATTTCCAGCACCTTGTTTCTTCAAGGTCTGAATTCGGTTTAGGTATCTCAAACATTAATTCTGTACGAATGAAATTATTTCTTCTTCCAAAGACATCATTGCGTTTTTGTGGTGAAGAAGGTTCTAATAGTACTCTCTTTCCTGAATTCTTTTAACGAAAAATGTTTTAATAATTATTTCTTCAATTTCTTTATTCATTTACCTCCCACAATTTTTATTTAACTATAATTACCCACCCATTGTGAGTACAACCTCTTCATACAGATAGGTAAGCCTTGTGGTAAAAAAGAGGATAGATAGAGCGAATTTATTTAAGCTCTTCTATCCTTTTAATTTTTATACATATAATGTGTGACATTAAATAAGAATGCACTATTTTAAATAGTTTCAGCGTAAAAACTTGACTTTTAATAAAATCAAGCACCAGGTAGCTTTTTTCTGTGAAAAAAAACTTTTCATCGTTGGGTTGGGAGTTCGGAAACTCATGAAAGTTTTATTACGAAAAGTGAATAGACAAAATATTCAGTCATGCTTTATATGTGTTAATCTTGCGGTAAATCTAGATCCTTTATTCTTTCAATTTCTTCTCTCGATAAGCCTAATAAATCCATTATTTCTTCAACCGTTTCATGTCGTTGCAGCAATTTTTTCACTAACTCTATTTGCTCTTTTTTACGCCCTTGCTCTAGTCCTTCTTTTATTCCCTCTGTTTTTCCTTGTTCTCTTCCCTTATTGATTCCATCAATGTAGCGAGCTTCTTCATCTAGGATATACTTTAAACGAGATTGATAAGCAAGAATTGTTTCAGGGGATTGACTGATTTCTTCCCATGTATCAAATGCTGCACGTAAGTTTTCATCCTCCATCGCTAACTCCTCCAATTCACGATATATCTCTGCATATACTTTCTTATTACGACCATCGACCATACCAAGTAATAACAACCATCGAATTAATATATCATCGAGAGCATTCAACTTTTCTTCATACCAAAGCGAAATAAACTTGTTTATCTCTATAAAGTGAATTTCCATCACATCTTCTTCTGGCATTAGTCTTGATAATGTTGTGTCTTCATGTAGATGATAAGTACTATGATACGCTTTTTTATCTTTAAACATCGTAAAATAAAAACCTTTTCCATCTATGCTATATGTTTTAAGCGGTGTAAACCTTTTATAATAATCATACATAAAAATAGTATTGGCGATGGCTACATCTAATCTCGTCCATTTCTTAACATAAAAAACTACCTAACGTCCGAGCATCAGGTAGCATCAATTTTATGAAAAAAACGATAGATAAGAAATTTACTTTCACCATATTTATACTTACTAATTTTCTTTTAATGGTTTTAAATGCTTATTCTAGAGGTAAATTTAGACTTTTTATTCTCTCAATTTCTTCTCTCGATAAGCCTAATAAATCCATTATTTCTTCAACCGTTTCATGTCGTTGCAGCAATTTTTTCACTAACTCTATTTGCTCTTGTTTACGCCCTTGTTCTAGTCCTTGTTCTAGTCCTTGCTCTAATCCTTGTTCTAGTCCTTGCTCTAATCCTTGTTCTAGTCCTTGCTCTAGTCCTTCTTTCATTCCCTCTGCTTTCCCTTGCTCTCTTCCCTTGTTTATTCCATCAATATAACGGGCTTCTTCATCTAGGATATACTTTAAGCGAGATTGATAAGCAAGAATTGTTTCAGGGGATTGACTGATTTCTTCCCATGTATCAAATGCTGCACGTAAGTTTTCATCCTTCATCGCTAACTCCTCCAATTCACGATATATCTCTGCATATACTTTCTTATTACGACCATCGACCATACCAAGTAATAACAACCATCGAATTAATAGGTCCTCAAGAGCATTCAACTTTCCTTCATACCAAAGCGAAATAAACTTGTTTATCTCTATAAAGTGAATTTCCATCACATCTTCTTCTGGCATTAGTCTTGATAATGTTGTGTCTTCATATAGATGAAAAGTATTGTGATAATTTTTGTTGTCTTTAAACATTGTGAAATTGCAAATATTGATTGTGATTGTTGGGCGTAACTCACTATAGCCCATCCCTCTAACTAGTTGCGACTCATACATTTTTGCCCAATAATATAATGTTCTTTTTGTCATATCATGCTGATTAGACAGTTGAATTTCCACATTGATGAAGTCACCATTTTGTGTTTTCACAAGAATATCTAGTCGGGATTGTTTATCGTCCTGATATTCACCGCCCAATTCATGTTTAAGGAATGTTACTTCTTTAATAGTGTCTCGTCCTGTAAGTTTAAGTACCGCATTCAAAAAAACAACTGTAATTTTTTTATTCTTTTCATTTCCGAACATTTGCTTGAAGGCAAAATCAACCTTCAAATCAAAAAACTTTTCTAATGGAATTCTTCGCATTGCTTTTCGATTCATCAGGTATCACCCCTTTTTTATTACTATCATTATAGCATGGGCTTACTATTAGACCACTATAAAACATCAACAACGAATTATGTTATTCACAAAATCTTAAATAGGAATAAATAGCTCCATTACAAAGTCTTCGGAAGGTAATTTATATAGTTTAGAACAAAAAAACAACGGATGACTTTATCGCCATCCGCTGTCTCAAACTTACATATTTTTTAGTTCTTCTAAACGTTTTAATACAACCGCATGTTTACTTTCGTAATCGGCTAATTTTTCACGCTCTGCATTAACTAAGGCTTCTGGAGCTTTGGATACGAATTTCTCATTCGATAACTTACCAGTAACAAGCTTCACTTCTTTTGCCCATTTTTCTAATTCTTTTTCAAGACGAGCAATTTCTTCGTCTAAGTTAATAAGTCCAACAAGTGGTAGGAATAGCTCAGCTCCAGTTACTACTGCTGTCATCGACTGACCAGGAGCCTCTAAGCCTTCGCCAATTGTTAGTGACTCTGGATTACAGAATTTTTCTAAATATGCTTTATTTGCATTAAGTACTGTAACCGTTGCTGCATCCTTCGCTGAAATATATAACGGCACTTTTTTGCTCATTGGTGTATTAACTTCCGCACGAATATTACGTACTGAACGTATAATATCCATTAGGAGCTTCATATTGTCTGCTTCCTCTGCAAAATGAAGATCCGTGCGTACAGTTGGCCATGCTGCCACTGTGATTGATTCACCTTCATGAGGTAAGTGCTGCCAGATTTCTTCCGTAATGAACGGCATGAATGGATGTAATAGACGCATCGTTTGATCTAAAACATAAGCTAATATAGAACGAGTCGTTTTCTTAGCTGCTTCATCATCACCATTTAACGGTAATTTAGCCATTTCAATATACCAAGAACAGAAATCATCCCAAATGAAATTATAAAGTTCGCGGCCAACTTCGCCAAACTCGTAGCGTTCTGCGAGAGATGTTACACGTTCAATTGTTTCATTTAAGCGAGTTAGAATCCATTTATCGGCAACTGATTTTTCACCAGTTAAGTCGATTTCATCATATGTCATACCTTCCATATTCATTAAAGCGAATCGAGACGCATTCCAAATCTTATTTGCAAAGTTCCATACGGATTCTACTTTTTCGGTTGTATAGCGTAAATCTTGACCAGGTGAAGACCCAGTAGCTAAGAAGTAACGTAATGAATCGGCACCATACTGATCAATAACGTCCATAGGGTCTACGCCATTACCAAGTGATTTACTCATCTTGCGTCCTTCACCATCACGTACTAAACCGTGAATTAGTACATCTTTGAATGGGCGCTGACCTGTAAATTCAAGACCTTGGAAAATCATTCGAGATACCCAGAAGAAAATAATATCATAGCCAGTTACAAGTGTACTTGTTGGATAGTAACGTTTATATTCTTCATTTGTCTCATCTGGCCAACCCATTGTTGAAAATGGCCATAGCGCTGACGAGAACCATGTATCTAATACGTCTTCATCTTGCGTCCAATTTTCTGCATCTGCTGGTGCTTCTGTTCCTACGTAAATTTCACCTGTTTCATTGTGATACCAAGCAGGAATTTGATGACCCCACCATAACTGACGAGAGATACACCAGTCACGGATATTTTCCATCCAGCGAGAATATGTGTTTTCAAAACGAGACGGTACGAAGTTTACTTTTCCTTCCTCATCTTGTTGAAGGGTAAGTGAAGCATCAGCAAGTGGTTGCATTTTAACGAACCATTGTGCTGAAAGATATGGCTCTACAACAGCACCAGAACGTTCAGAGTGACCTACTGAATGTGTATGTTCTTCAATACGAATAAGCACACCTGCTTCTTGTAAATCAGCTACGATTTGCTTACGGCATTCAAAGCGATCCAACCCGTTATACTTGCCAGCAAGCTCGTTCATTGTACCATCTTCATTCATAACAAGAATGCGCTCAAGGTTGTGGCGGTTACCAACCTCAAAGTCATTAGGATCGTGTGCTGGTGTCATTTTTACAACCCCAGTACCAAATTCCATATCTACGTAGTCATCTGCTACGATAGGAATTTCACGACCAACAATTGGTAAAATCACTGTTTTACCGATTAGGTGTTGATAGCGCTCATCTTTCGGGTGAACAGCTACCCCAGAGTCACCTAGCATTGTTTCAGGACGTGTAGTCGCTACTTCCACATATCCTGAGCCATCAGCTAATGGGTATTTCATGTGATAGAAAGCACCTTGAACATCTTGATAAATAACTTCAATATCTGATAATGCTGTTTTTGCAGCAGGGTCCCAGTTAATAATACGCTCACCACGATAGATTAAGCCTTTTTCATATAATTGTACGAAAACCGTTTTAACTGCATCAGAAAGACCTTCATCAAGTGTGAAACGCTCGCGAGAATAATCTAATCCAAGACCAAGCTTCGCCCATTGATCACGAATATGCCCAGCATACTCTTCTTTCCATTCCCATGTTTTTTCGAGGAATTTTTCACGACCTAAATCATAACGTGTAATATTATCTTCTCGTAGTTTGGCTTCTACTTTTGCTTGTGTCGCAATACCTGCATGGTCCATTCCTGGTAACCAAAGTGCATCATAACCTTGCATGCGCTTCATACGAATTAAAATATCTTGTAATGTTGTATCCCAAGCATGGCCAAGATGTAGTCTACCTGTTACATTCGGTGGTGGAATAACGATTGAATAAGGTTCCTTTTCACTAGTAGGCTGCGCCTCGAAAAATTTTCCTTGTAACCACCATTCATAACGACCCGCTTCAATGGACTGTGGATCATATTTTGTAGGCATTGAAATGTTTTCTGTCATTTTGACTCCTCCTGTTGACTTATTAATTTTATCGGTATGAGATCGTACCAATCATTCTGTTTTTATGTCTCATACTGAGGCACATTTACCAGAAGATTTAATGAAAATAAAAAAAACTCCTAACGTCAAAAAGGACGAAGGAGTTTAAATTCGCGGTACCACCTTTAATTCCAGCAGAGGCGAGTTAAGCGGTCACTATACACACATTTCATCAAGAAATAGAATACACTACTTGCTTAAGCCTTTTACTACTGGCTCTCAATTCGGTAACGGTGTTTAACCGGCTTTAACTACTGTTAGTTCACTAAAGCTGCTCGAGGGCTACATTCAATTAGGTACATATAGAAACTTCTCAGCTACCGTTTCCTCTCTTAAAATGTACGACTAATTTACTCTTCCCTGTCATAGCATCTATATTTGACTTTTTCACATTGTACCGCAGAATCGTACAGATTTTCAAGTGGTTTAGTCATTTTTTAGAAGTAATTCAAAATCAATTTCTCCTTGGTGTAATTGTAGCTGACGCTTCGCTTTCGCTACAGAAAACATTTGTTGCTGTCGCTTCGCTTTCGCACAGAAAACATTTGTTGTTGCTGACGCTACGTTTGCATTACGCTTTCGATACAGAGAAATTACCACAGGACGTGGCGTTCTTAAACTGAGTTCCTCTATTTCAGTAGGTGTTAGACACCCACTGAAAAGGAACCACACCCGCAATCATCTAACACCTTCAGAGGTAGGAATCTTCTACTGAATGAAGATAAATAGAAAAGGAAGTGAAAATTCAAATGCGACGACGCCGTAAGTATAATCCTTGGCTTTTACCACCATGGCTACGACAAGTTCGTTTTTATTGCAGAGCGATTATTGTGCCAATTTGTGCTTTTCAATTTATACGTGTCATCATCATTCCAACATCCGGCGATTTCATCATCCTATTGCTTCTGCTACTTCTATGCTATTTACTATTGAATGATATTCTTTGAAACACGTACCTTTAGTGGTGTATATTCTTCTGTTAAATCCCAAATCATTGATGGAACTTCATGCCATGAGCTAGATTCACGGACTACAATATGACTTGAGGATTCTCTCAACACTGTTTTTTGCTCAACTGAGTTAGGCTTTTGTGCTGAAGCTACTACAGCTTCAGACTTTTCCTTTTGTACTGAAAATGCTACAGCCTTTGATTTTTCCTCTTGTATAGAAGCAACTACAGCTGCAGGTTGTTTTACTTGTGCGGTTTCTTCTACATGTGTAACCTTCTCTATTCGAGCTAAGGCATTTGCAGTGACAGACTGTTCTTCTAATACATGAGCTTTTTCAAATGTTTGCTCAGGCTCATTAAAAATACTTGTAACCGTCCATTCAAGCTGACACATTTGATTAGTCAGTGTAGGTCTAATGTCCTTTACCATTAAATCTTCAATAGTCGAATCTTTTGGTAAATCTACATTTAAAGGAACTGCATACTCAAAATAACCAGTATCTCCTTGAATATCAAGTGTATCGATTTGTACTAATTCTTCATTACCCGTGAAAACTTGCATGTCTCGAAAATCAAAGCGAACATGTGCGGTGATGTGATAAATACCCATTAATCGTAATGAATCTTCTAGCTGCATTGTCTGCCACCGCGGCTTAATTTGCACAGCTGCTATTTCTATTGGATAGCCATAACCAGGAAAACTAAAAGTTTCGCTCATATTCCACGTTTTGTGTTCGATAATAATCCCTCCCCTTGCATCATATGAAGCTTCGGAGGATAGTATGCTATAGGTTACGTAATAAAATCACCACATGATAACGAAAAAATTTTTTCTACCTTTCTTTATAACTAACATTTTATTACTTACAAAAGCTTAGTTGACGCCCCCAGGAAAGCGCCTGGCAGGAACGAAAATCAACCCACTTTATGGTGAAGAGCCTAAAAAAGGCATACTAGAAAATTCTAGCATGCCTTTTTACTGTTGTCTCAACAGCGTAATTATACATTCACCAATTTGATTTTATTTGCTACACGATCTGTTAACATTTGTGTTGCTTTTGGTACGATTGGCTTAAAGATTGGATTTAAAACAGGACCAGCTAATCCTCCTGCTGTTACTTCTAAGAAGCCTGTCATTTTTGTATTTTCTGCATCAATGCTTTCCGCAAGGAAATAACCGTTTCCAGAAAAGTTATCAGACAGTCCTTTTAATTCGAATGTTACTTTTGAAGGCGCTGCCCATTCTAAAATAGTAATCTCTACTTGTACTGTTTTTTTCAGAACACCAACGTTGCCTTTAAACGTCCATGTTGAATGTTTTTCATCAATCATTTCATGTGCATTATAACCTGGGACAAGCTTCGCCCATTTTTCCATATCACTGACGAAATCCCATACATTTTCAATTCCTACGGGTACTTCGACCATATGTGTGCCTGTTGCCATATCAATTCACTACTTTCTTTTACGAATAGCTATATTATATACGATTTCGCCCACAATTTGGCTATGCTGAAAGTTATAATTTTAATAAATTTTTTCAAGTAGTAACGATTATTTTCATTCATTGATACTCCAATGAACTTTTAACGGGTAAAAATAAAAAAACATTGCAGACGAAGGCATGTTGTATAACTTTATCAACAAAAAACTAACATGCCAGAAAATACTTCTAGCATGCTAGTTTGTAACCATGCTCCTATTGCCCATTACACGCACTTCCGATACGTCCGTAAAATACTTAGAACAATAAAAAAAGGCCCATCACCAAAAGTTGTGATTGACATTCGGTAAATTTTACCATGTATATAAATGGTGAAGATCCTAAAAAAGAGAGCCGTTATAGCTCTCTAAAAACAATTAATATCTATTTATCCAATCCATACAAAATGCGCCGTTATAGTTAGTTATTTTACAAATCTATACATCAAAATGTCGTCTATGTATTCATCATTGTCTAATTTTACTTCTCTAACTTTACGACCTTCTTCAAGAAAGCCCATTTTCTGATATAGTTTAATGGCATTTTCATTTGTTGAAAAAACACCTAAACAAACTTTCTCAATAAATGGATTAACAGTTGCCCAATCAATTAACTTAGTTAACAATAAAGTACCTATTCCTTGACCCCTTATGTTGGAATCGACCATCATCCCAAATGATCCTGTATGGGAAATTCGTTTTCTTGGTGGCGATTGAAACATTAACCACCCCACTATTTCTCCTTCTAATTCAGCAACGAAAATCACATCACGTTCATTCACCTGTTTTTGTTCAATCCATTTCTCTTGCTCTTCAACAGTTTGATTAAATTCTTCTAGTGTGGTTAATAAATATTTCTGTTCTGTTAAAACTTGCAGTTGAATTTTCAACATTTTTTCTGCATCAGAAACTAATGCTTCTCTCACTATTAGACTCATTCTTTTACCTCCCTATACCGCTTCTTAATTACAAAAAATCCCTACTTTTTTAGTTTACATAGCTACTCATTGAAATGCACCACTTAATCACTGAAATTTACGCTCAAGTCAATTGTTCTTAGTGTGCCAAACTTTTGAAACTTTTGTTGATTTCATCATTTGTGATTCCAATAAATTAGTCACAATTTACCATTTATCTACCAACTCAAACTTTACTGTGTTACGATTATCTATAGACGTAATTTTCAGTTAGTAAAGAAAAAGCACTTCTTTTAAGGGAGAATATTTCATGATGAATATATTATTTAAATTATTTACAGTTATATCGTGGATATATTGTTTGGGACTTATTTTATTCCGTTTCCCTAATGATACTTTTGTAATGCGTATGGTTACTGGTATAATGTCGATGGTTTTTTCTTGTAGTCTACTGTTCTTTTTGTTAAAAATTATTGATAACAAGAAACAGAAAAAAATAGAGGTGAATTAATAATCATTTGGAGCTTTTATCAACTTTTCGACAATCAATACAATAGCCAAAGCTACATCAATCAAGGGCTTGTTAGTAAAATTACACATTAAGTCTTTTGTTATGCCTTCACAGACTACCTGAGCGCAATCCACGCAAACAAGTTATAAGTCTATCCGATACTCGAATCCTCTGAGAGCTGTTCTGCGGGATTTAACAATGCACGTCAGCTTACTGATGCGCTACCGCAACTTCATCATACCTTTCTTTATAAGCTTACACACTTCTTTACACCAACATTTGGAAATATGTTACACTATTCCAAACAACTAATTATTCAATTATTCAACAACTAACGGAGCAGGATTATTAAAATTTTTATTCCGAATATAGAATATGTTAGCTTAACGATTTTTGCAGGTTATTAGAATTAAAGAAGGGGTGAATAATTTTGGTACAAAAGATACTTGAACTACTTAACACAATATATTCAGTAGATTTAATTAAAGTAGAATCAGTAACTGATGAGATGTTTCGGTGCATTGCAGAAGATGGTGATTACTTTGCAAGAATTACAAACTATAAAAGTTTTGATGAACAATTAGAAGAAGTTAATTATACGAATTTCTTATTTAAAGAAGGGTTGGGTGTATCACCAACAATAGCTTCTATTAATGGTAAGGCTATAGAAAAGATAACTCTTGAAAACAAAGAAGTCTTAATTGTTCTTTATAAATCGGCTCCTGGTGTACATCTACCAAGAAATGAATGGAATGCAGAAATATTAAAAGAATTAGGTAGGCAAATGGGTAAATTACATCGTATATCCAAGAAGTTTGAAGAAATACATCCAATTAGATATATCAACGATTGGCATGATAACGAAGAATATGCCTTTCTCAAATATATTCCTAAAGAAGAATGTGCTATTAGAGATATTGCAAAAGAGGTTTTATCATCTATAAAAAAAATACCAAAAAATAATTCGAATTATGGATTGTTACACGGCGATTTATGGTTAGAAAACATTTTGGTTGATAATGATTCGAATTTGACGATGGTTGATTTTCAAGATTGTGAGAAGCATTTTTATATTTTTGATTTAGCAGTTCCAATTTACAGTGCGTTGGAGTATTCGTTTGTAGGTGGAGGTAACATAGTTGAATATGGGCGAAGTATTACAAAAGCAATCATCGAAGGATACCAAGAGGAAAATGAACTATCCTCAGAAATGTTAGATAAACTTCCTTTATTTATTAAATTAAAAGAAATATTTGAATACAGTTTGATGCACATGTACTGGGACAAAGAAAAACTAACTGAAGAACAGATAAGAATAATGAACCATTATAGATTGAGACTTGAATTAAATCATTCCATTCCAAATATTTAACCTAAACGGTTCTTTGTTGAATAATCGTCTCGGTAGGCTGTAACAGTTAATCTAATTCATAGCACTTTTACCATTCCACTACCAACGAATAATCTTCCATGTTATAATTTTGAAGATAATTAATGCTAGTTTAAATTTAAAGGAGTACAAAATGATGTTTAAAGACCCTTGGAATCCTACACAAAAAGAAATCAAAAAATGGGCATATAGTGATGAAATGGAACCTGTGCAAGATTGGGAACTCTTCATCTATAAATTTGAAAATATACCGATGATTTGTACATTTGTTGAAGATGAGCAATGTGAACATACTTCTTATTTCCTTAATACCTTATATGTTTTCACAGGAGATACGGTTCGGGTAGGAGACAGTGGAAAAATTCAAAAGCTATCTCAATTACTAGATACGATTGAAAATACAACCACATCAAAAGAACTTAAATTGTGGATTGAGCGTTCTCAACTTCTCATTGAATATCCTGAATATTACGAGTCCTCTTATTGGGGTCTTTGTTCAAAGTTTGTTTATGAAAATAATTCGGGCGCAATTCCAAAGATTTAATTTTCTAAACAATATCGAATTTTCAACTCTAACAATCTAGGGCTTGCGTATGATAAAAATTCATTACATACAAGCCCTTTTGTTATGCTTCCTTTAATCACTCTTGTAGCTCAATACATAGCTCTGTACAATAATTAAACAACCTGTGTAAATGAAATCCTCTGCTCTTGATTCAACGTTCATAAGCTGTAAAATAAGCTCCAAGAACCGAAGTAAAAATGTGTAACAGAAAAAGCACACCACTTCATTGAGATGTTCTACAAAAAAACAATTTCCCAAGAATAACTATGTATGCATCTATATTAAGTAAGAGATTCTTTTAATAAATTGGCTAATATTCACGAGCATATAGTTCAGCATCTAAAATTTTATAATTATGAACCTTGTTTTTATATTCTTTATCAATCTCACCCTTATAAATAAATTCTCCATAAGGGCTTAGTTGACCCGCAGGAATACTTACAAATTCTCTCAAAATCTCTTTGCCATCTTCATCATACATTTTAACATAGAAGAAACCAGATATATTTTGATTTCCCTGATTCGTAACTACAAGTTCCCATTTATCTTCATTTTGCATAATTATAGGTTTGTCAAACTTAATATTCCTCAAAGCAAGTTCCTTTGCTTCTGCCAGTTCTTTTTCCTCTTGTTCTTTTTCTAATTTCTCTATTTCCTTTTCAAGCTTGTACGATTGGTATTCAGTAAAAAGTAAATTACCTGCAAATACAGCTATTATGCCCATAACTGTTATACCAATGTACATTCCTATCTTCTTCATTTACTTATTTCTCCTTTTGTACTATTTATCCCTAATTAATTATAGATTATTACCTATACATTTTCGATAAAAATATTATTCTATCAAAAAGCACAACAACTTATTGTTGATGTGCTACTGCAATCTAATCGTACCTTGCTTTATAAGCTTACACATTCACCCCACATCAATATTTGTAAATGCGTTACATTTTACCACACAACTGATTATTCAGTCTTTTAACTAACGGTGTGCAGGATAGTTAAAAAATATTTAGGGTAAGTTACTTCTTAAAGGAGTAACTTACATGAAAAATCTATTCTTAATTAGTTTGTATACGTTTATATTTTCGTTCAGTCTTTCCATGATATTAGGAAATCCTGTTTATTCACAAACTACACCCTCAGATAAAATTGAATATTTATATCCTGCAAATAAGGAAAAAGTTTTTGATGAAACTGTAGATGAATTTTACCAGGCATTAAGAGACCTAAAGTATCCTGTACATCAGGAGCTTTATCAAAGACATAAGCAACAGCAAAGACATTTGGATACTGTTCTTTTTAAAGAAATGCCTGATGCATCTGTAAATATTAGAAAAAAGCTATTGTTTAAAGAGGTAGAAGGATTAAATTATATAACTTTTGATGGAAATATTCTTCGCCCCTACCCTGATATAGCTATTAACTACCATCAGACCGTTAGCCCTGATAGGCAAGTTTATTTCTTTTATTCCTTTAAAGATACAGAAAAAGAATTTAGAGGTAGATATGCAATTTATGATGTTGAAACAAAAGAAATGGTAGCAGGTGGAGGTACTTATATGCCAAAGCTCAATCTTACAAGGAACACTTACGATAAAGAAGGATAAATTTAGAGTCAGGAAAGGCTTGCTAATTTATATTTTTTAAAATAATAGACATAATATAAAAAAACTTGGACACAATTAGAAAAAAGGAGATTCTATATTGAAGTATGTTTTTAAAGGATTACTTCTTTTCTTTACCTTAGCTCTATTTTTTTCATTAATTGTCCATGCAGAAAAAAATGAACAAGAACAAGGAGAAAGTGACGAAGGAACTGTAGTTTACCATGTCAAATACGATTATGATGCAATATCCAATTTTTTAGGAATGAGTCTCGATGAATATGAAGAATATTGGAAAAAGGGACTTTCTATTATGGATATGGCAGAAAAACAAGGAATTTCGAGACATGATTTAGTGGGTTATTTTTGTGATTTCCACCATAAAGAAATGCAAAAGTGGAGAGATAAAGGTTCGATGACAGAAAGTGATTATTTTGACCTTGTTTTTAGGTTATCAGATGAAATCGATGAGTTTATTGACCGTAATCCCAATCGTTAATTCAATTAACAGGGGCTTAGATTTAATAAGATTAGGGCTTGTTTTTATGATTGATTTTCATATATGCAAGTCCTTTTGTTATGCTTCCTCAACCTCTCTATATCAACAATTAGATAGCCTGCGTAAACGAATCCTATGCTTCAATATCATCTCTCAAAATATCTATAATTTCGAACATTTACCTTAGATGTCTTATGAATCGTCTATCCGCAATAAAGTCCACATATGCAAATTTTAAAAGCATACAAAAAACCACTTCTTATCAAATGTTAGAATTGATAAGAAGTGGTTACTAATTTGTTAATTGATTGAGCATTACACTACTTCATAAAAAGAACGTATTTTCTCACTCTTGTTATTTTGCTAATTGTGCAAATACTTTATGAAAGGCTTCAACCGTTTTTGCGATATGCTCCTCCGTATGTGCAGTAGAAATGAATAAACCTTCAAATTGAGATGGCGGTAAGAAAATACCTTCCTCTGCCATTAGACGGAAGTATTCAGCGAATAATTGTAAATCAGACGTTTTTGCTGAAGCAAAATCAATAACATCTTCATTCGTAAAGAAGAAACCTATCATTGAACCAGCACGATTTACAGTATGCGGAATATTGTATTTCGTGGCTGCTTCTCGGAAACCAGCCTCTAATTGATCACCTAGCTTTTTGAAATATTCATAAGTGCTATTATCAAGGCGAGATAATGTTTCATAGCCAGCTGTCATTGCTAATGGATTCCCTGACAATGTACCAGCTTGATAAATTGGACCAGCTGGTGCTACCTGCTCCATAATTTCCTTTTTCCCTGCAAATGCGCCAACAGGAAGTCCACCGCCAATTACTTTTCCTAACGTTGTCATATCTGGTGTTACATCAAAATACCCTTGTGCACAGCCATAGTCAACACGGAAACCTGTCATAACTTCATCAAAAATCAACAGTGCTCCATGTTCCTTTGTTAATTCACGTAAGCCTTGTAGGAAGCCTGGTTGTGGAGGAACAACGCCCATATTTCCTGCGACTGGCTCAACAATTACTGCCGCAAGTTCTGAACCAAACTTTTCGAAAACTTGTTTCGCCCCTTCTAAGTCATTGTACGCTACTGTCAATGTATTACGTGCAATATCCGCTGGGACACCAGGGCTGTCAGGTAGGCCTAATGTAGCTACCCCAGAGCCAGCCTTGATTAGCAAGGAATCTCCATGACCGTGATATGAGCCCTCAAATTTTAAAATTTTATCGCGCCCTGTCACACCACGAGCCACGCGTAAAGCAGACATTGTAGCCTCTGTCCCAGAAGAAACGAAGCGAATCATTTCCATACCAGGTAGTCGATCTAACACTAATTTGGCTAATCGATTTTCTGTGTAGCTTGGTGCTCCAAACGAAGAGCCTTTCGCTGCTGTTTCTGCAATTGCTTGTACAACTTCTGGATGCGTATGACCTAGAATTAGAGGTCCCCACGATAATACATAGTCAATATATTCATTGCCATCAATGTCTTTAATAATAGCACCGTGACCAGATTCCATGAAGATTGGATCCATATTTACGGATTTGAATGCACGTACTGGGCTACTTACGCCTCCTGGCATTAAGTTAATTGCTTCAGCATATGCTTGTTTTGATTTTTCGTAAGAACGCGCCATTTATTTCTCCTCCAACCAACGTGCAACATCTTTAGCATGATACGTAATGATTAAATCAGAGCCTGCTCGTTTCATACCAAGTAATGTTTCAAGCACTACTTTTTTCTCTTCAATCCAGCCATTAATAGCTGCTGCTTTGATCATTGCATATTCACCAGAAACGTTGTATGCAACAATCGGTAATGTATAGTTATTTTTCACATCACGAATTATATCTAAATAGCTTAGAGCTGGCTTAACAATTAAGAAATCTGCACCCTCTGCAATATCCGACTCTGCTTCACGGAATGCTTCCATACGATTCGATGGATCCATTTGGTATGATTTACGATCACCAAATTGAGGTGCACCATCAGCTGCATCTCGGAATGGGCCATAGTAGCTAGATGCATACTTTACAGCATATGACATAATCGGTACATTTTCAAAGCCTGCTTCGTCTAAGCCTGCACGAATTGCAGCAACAAATCCATCCATCATATTAGATGGAGCAATGATATCTGCACCAGCTTTTGCTTGTGATACTGCTGTACGTGCTAAAACATCTAATGAAGGATCGTTTAAAATTTGATCACCTTCAATTAAGCCACAATGACCATGGTCTGTAAACTCACATAAGCATGTATCTGCAATGATTAAAAGCTCTGGGTAGCGAGCTTTAATAATTCGTGTTGCTTCTTGCACAATACCATGATCATGGAATGCACCAGTTCCGACTGCATCTTTTTCTGCAGGTAAGCCAAACAAAATAACAGCAGGTATACCTAAAGCAACAACTTCATCAATCTCAGCTTCAAGTTTATCTAATGAAAATTGAAAAACGCCTGGCATAGAAGGTACTTCGTTTTTGATATTTTCGCCTTCCATAACGAAAATTGGATAAATTAAATCCTCTTTGTGTAAGTATGTTTCTTTTACCATTGATCGAATTGCAGCATTTGCACGCAAACGACGATGTCTTTGAAATTGTAATTTTGTCATTTTATTCTCCTACTTTCGTTATTTCCTCGAAGACTGCTTGCATTGTATATACGCTCGGCATAACATCCACAGTCGCACCGTGATTTAAAATAGCCGCTTCTGTAATATGACCGATCGCTGCCACACGTGCTGCCTTCCAACCAATTACCGAAGCTACATCCATTGCATAGACATCAACAGCGGAAGGACTAGCAAAAATCACTGTGACGTCGCTATTCGTACGGATACAATCAATAATTACTTGTATTTGATCGTGTCGCTCAATCGTTTCATAAACTGTCCATTCCTTCAAATTAAAGGGTAGCCCTTCCTTCAATGTCTTTTTCGCTTTTTCACCACGAATAAATAGACAAGTAGGATTACTACCTGCTACGTTAGGAAATTCTTTGACAAATACATCTGCACTAAATATAGAAGGCATAAAGCTCACATGAAATCCTAGCTTTTCTAAAGCTGTAGTAGTTTTAGTTCCAATTGAAGCAATCTTTACTTGAAAATTCTCTGTACTCAAATTAAAACGTTTCATTTTACTAGCAAAAGCATCTACGGCATTTTGACTCGTAAAAATGAGCCATTCAAATTGACGAGCAAGCTCTAAATGCACATCATCGTTTTTATCGATAAGCTCGCAAGTTTCAATCAATGGGGTAATTATTGCTTGGCCACCTAAAGCAGTAATGTCATCTATAATTGTTGTCGTCTTAGATGTACCTGTCAAAATAATCGTTTTACCTTCTAAAGGTAAATTATTTTGCATCTTGCTCTGCCTTTACTCGTTGAATTAATTCAAAAGCACCTTGCTTCGTTAAAATCTCAGCAAGCTCTTTCCCAACCACATCCGCATCAGTACCTACTACTGTTTCCTTGTAAACAACTGAGGCATCTGGTGCAGCAACAAGACCAGTTAGTGTAATTTCTTCCCCATTAGACTTTGCGTATCCTGCGATAGGTACTTGACAGCCACCATCCATAGCCGCTAGGAAAGCACGTTCTGCATGCGCTTCTTGCCATGTAATGCTATCTGTTAACTTGCCTAATTCTGCTAATAGCTCCGTATCATCTTCACGGCATTCAATACCTAAAGAGCCCTGTGCTACTGCTGGTAGACAATCTTCTACAGGTAAAAACTCAGTAACAACATCATCGCTCCAGCCAAGGCGTTTTAACCCTGCTGCTGCAAGAATAATTGCATCGTATTCTTCTGTTTCAAGTTTTGCTAAGCGTGTATCTACATTTCCACGAATCCATTTAATTTCTATATCTGGACGGACTGTTAATAGTTGAGCACTGCGACGAAGAGAACTTGTCCCAACAACAGCTCCTGCTGGAAGATCGGCAAATTTCACATGTCCTTTTGAAATAAATGCATCACGCGCATCTTCACGTGGCGGAATACAGCCAATTACTAATCCTTCAGGCAGTATTGCAGGCATGTCCTTCATAGAATGAACAGCAAAGTCAATCTCTTTGTCGTAAAGTGCTTGTTCAATTTCTTTTACGAAAAGTCCTTTACCACCTACTTTAGATAGCTGCACGTCTAAAATTTGGTCGCCTTTCGTGACAATTTCTTTCACTTCAAATTCAAATGGTACACCAGCAGCTTTTAACTCATTGATAAACCAATTTGTTTGTGTTAAAGCTAGCTTACTTCTCCTAGAACCTACAATAATTTTTCTCAACAGTCTCCAACCTCTCTTCTAATACCATAAATGGAATCGCGATAAACTACTTCCTAAAAAGAAGTTAACAACAACTAATATGTAAGCGTATATATGTACCCACGCATAAGTTGTTCCAGTCAGCTTACTTTTACGATTCACATACAATATAAAGCAATACAATATTAAAATAATAAAGGACCCAATAATCTTCGCATCAAAAATCGAAAGACTTTCTAGCGTTAGTAGTGCCCATTCAACCCCTAAAACTAAACTTAAAAATAGCACTGGAATACCAATGAAAAATGACACATTCATCCAGCTACTCGTCTGCTGTAATGAAGGCAACCTTGTCCATAAATGTGACCATTTTTTCTTTTTGAGCAGACGATATAATACTAAATACAATATCGCAAAAACAAAAGTTAGCGTAAATGCTGCATACGATAACATCGCAAATGATATATGAATAAAAAGCATTTCCGAAATTAAAGTATCGCTTACTGCTCCCGATGGTCGTTTCGGCATAAAAGTAAAAATACTAGCGAACAAAAACCCTAGTATATTAATAATAAACACCGGAAGATCAACTCGTGCAATACAGTGCAAAATAATAGATAATGTCACGAGCAGCCAGGAATAAAAGAGAATCCCTTCAGACAAGGATAAAATCGGAAAACGCTTCGTTTCCACAAAAGTTAATAATATAATGGCACCTTGAATTACCCATACAAATGAAACAAGCCAAAAAGCAATTCGCCTTGCGCGTACTTGCTTATAAAAGTAATCAGTAAAGTAAAATACTAGACTGATCGCATACAAGACGATCATCACTTCGTAGAGCCTTGTCATTGTCAAATCAGTCAATAGACATCCCTTCTTTATATCGAAAGTGCTAAAGTGCTGTACTTTAGCCTAGAAAAAAAAACGTTTTCGTATCCTTAGTTTACCATACAGATACGAAAACGCCTCAATTAATATCAGTAGAAAATCTCGTTCGCGGGAAAAAACTCAAAGGAACAACTATTAATTCTAAAGTTGCACCACGAACACTTAGACATCTTTAGAAAGAGTACTTTGGTTCAGTAGAAGATTGTGATGACTGTAAGTGTTCTTTGCGTTCAAGCTCTTGCTTTGTCATTGCATTAATTTCAGCTTCCACAGCATCTTCAATACCGAAAATTTGTTGGAATAAACGTAACTGTTCATTTGCTTTTGATGAATTTGCCATTTCCTTAGCTTGTAAAATTGGTTCTTTTAACAATTGATTAATAATAGACTTTGTATGCTTACTTAAAATTTTACGTTCTCGATCCGTTAAATCTGGCATTTTATTTTCGATACTAATCATTGTTTCTTCTTGAATACGACTCGCTTTTTTACGTAAAGCCGAGATGACAGGGACAACGCCAAGAGTCGCAACCCAATCTTTAAATTGTGTAACCTCTTTGCCAATCATTGAAGTAATATCAGCCGCAGCGCGTTCACGCTCAGCTAAGTTTGCTTCAACGATGCCTTGTAAATCATCTATATCATATAAGAAAACGTTTGGTAAGTCTCCAACACGTGGATCAATATCACGTGGAACTGCAATATCTACGACAAATAATGGTTTACCTTTACGCAAACGTTCAACAAATTCCATCAATTCATAGTCAATAACATAATCTGTTGCACCTGTAGAGGTAATTAAAATATCTGCTTCTAATAACGAACATTGTAGTTCCTTCATTGATTTTGCTTCACCGTGGAATTTAGCTGCTAGACTTTCTGCTTTTTCGAACGTACGGTTAATAACAGTTACTTTACCAACGCCGCTACCGTAAAGGTTCTCAATAGCAAGTTCTCCCATTTTTCCTGCACCTAAAATTGCCACATGTTTACGTTTTAAAGATCCGAATATTTTCTTTGCTAATTCAACTGCTGCATAAGAGACTGATACCGCGTTCTCACCGATAGCCGTTTCATTATGTGCACGCTTCGCAAATGTCACCGCTTGTTTAAATAGCTGATTGTATACCGTTCCTGTTGTTCCAATCTCTTGTCCACTTAAGAAGCTTTTCTTTACTTGTCCTAAAATTTGAGTTTCGCCAAGTACCATCGAATCAATGCCAGCTGTCACTTTAAATAAATGCTCGATTGCCTCATCTTCTTCACGAATTGTTAAATATGAAGAAAATGATTCTACAGGTAGGTCGAACCAATTTGCTAAAAATTGTTTTACAAAATGACGTCCAGTATGCAATTGGTCAACTACTGCATAAATCTCTGTGCGGTTACATGTCGAAACAATCACATTTTCTAAAATACTTTTTTGTTTTTGTAGCGCTTCCATTGCCTGTGGTAGTTCACTCTCTATGAATGATAACTTTTCACGAATTTCAACTGGCGCTGTTTTATAATTCAAGCCTACTACGATGGCATGCATGAATAACACCTCACACATTCTAATTCATAAATCTCATTATAGCACAGTTCGACAAGAGTTCATCTATTATTTGTGAACATGTCATGAAGAACTGCAACCCGACACCTACATTAGAATTATTATAAACTAAGTGTATCAAATTATACGTCTTGTTTCAAATTTAATGTTTGTTCAGAACATTGTCTTTAAAGGACAGAATTGATTAATTTTAATGGTTCATTCCCAAAACGTGTGGTTGATTTCCGTTCCGACCGGTCGCTTTGCCGCTGCCGCTTCGCTTTCGCTACATAAAACATTTGTTACTGTCGCTTTGCTTTTTTTCTGCAGCGAAATTGGAGCGGAGCACAACGGCAACAATAGAACTCTTTAATGAGCTGCAGTTTTGAGATTTGTCGAGAACTTTTGATTGTTTATCGACCAACTTTATCGATTTATCGACCAACTTTTGAACAATATCAACATCTATCTTCATGCAACACTAAATTTTAACATCAAAAAAGCGCGAGAAATCAACGTTTCTTAATTGATTTCTCGCACTTTTTAGGTTTTGGCCAGTTATGTCCCAGCCACTAAAAATAACTTTTATCTATTAATTTGTTATTGTCGCAGTTTTTATAGCAATGATTTTACCGTCTTTATCATATGCTACAAATTCAATTTCATCATTCACTTTGAAGTCCTGCATTGTTTGAACTGGTTTTGTTAGCATATAGACATTATCACTACGCTTCGTCAATTCAAATTGCACATCACCACTTATGGAAGTGAAACGTACATTTACCTTTGCAACATTTGAACAATTTCCATCAATTCTAGCATTCATTGTAATATTGCCTTTGCGTAATGTAACAGTCGCTTCTTCAAATAAATCTTCAGGATTTACGCAACTTGAAGAAGATGTTTTACATAAAATTGAGTCAATAATTTTTTGGAATACTTGATGTAATTGTAAATTATCATTCGCGTGATAATAAGCGCCACCAGTTTCAGCAGCCAACTGCGTTAAAATCGCATCATTGACTTGTGATTTTTTGCCCATACTTACTGTATAAACTTTAACGCCTTGTTTCTTCGCATCGTTCAGTACTTTTGTCATCTTCGATTTACTTGTCTTACCATCTGATACGACAATGATAGATTTCGACGTCTTCGAATCATTTGAGAATTTAGACAGTGCTAGTTCTACACCTGCAAAAATATCTGTAGCACCCTTCTCTTTCGATGCTTTATAAAGATCTTTTTTCAATACATTTTCAGTACTGCCTTCTCCAAGTACAGTAGCTTTTGTATTAGTTTCAATAACAATATTGTTTTTAGCCTTTAGTTGTTCGATTACGTCAATCATTTTCTTACCACGATAATTCGACTGGTCACTAGCTTTCATAGAAGCAGAGTAATCAACTACGTATGCAACCTCTGTTGCTAATGAACACGAATTTTTACTGAAGTAAGGATTAGTGAAAATTTCCTTCGTAACTGTTTTATCTTTTAGATCCTTCAATATTGTTGCATAACGAGGATCAATTTTATTTACTAGCGTTGCTTCAACTTTAGATTTTCCATAAATGATTGAGTCGAAGTAAGCTACAGCTGTTCCAGGTCCACCTGTTTTATCTAGATAATCTGAGGTATTTGTAACAAATGAAGCTGTTTTCTCAACACCGTTAAATTTAATTTTTACTGTTCCTTGATAGTCAGTAATAGGTTCTCCACCTGGTCTCACTAATGTAACCATTACTTTTGTATAACGATCTTTTCCAGACGGTCTTGACGCCGCATCCGCACTTTCCTTTAATGCTTCCACTCGTTTTTTATAGGCTTCTACTTGACCGAGTAATTTACCACCTTGGTATTTTAATAATACTGTTCGATCATAGTTACTCAAGCTTGTATAAATAGCATAAATTTTCATCACACTATCATAATGTTCTAGCGTCAGCTGCTTTTCCTCTGGCATATATTTCATTAGTTGAATAATAGAACCAACTGGGTTAATGTTCTCAACCTGTGAGGCAATCGCATCATCAATTCCTTGAATACGATAAATCGGACGCCCATCATCTGAAATCATATACATAATTTCAATCGTCTTTTTATCATTAACAGAATCTTTTAAGCGTTGTTTAATAATCGTTTCAAATAGCCAAACTGAAATATTGTAGTTTTCAAATTGTAAAATGGCATTTTTATAACTTAGTGCAGGATATTTTTTATCACTGCCACCATATTGTAAATAAGTATTTTCTACTTGACCTAAAGCATTCGTTACATTTGTTTGTTGTCCAATACTAAATAGCTTTTCTTCTGGATCAATCCAATGGACGTTAATGATGTTTTCTGTAAAGAACTCCGGTAATTTTTCAAACGGTACATATGGAGGCGTTACACTTCCATTATCATCAGTATTTGCCGGATCATACACTTGGTAATCAATGCGCATTTCTGGCTGAGGTGAGTAACGTACCTGCGCATTTAGTTTTTCACCTACAAGACATTTCATAGCAGGGTCTGTGTTGTTAATAAGTTCAAACGAAATTGTATCACGTACAGATTTTGTTAGTTTAGGTGCAATAACAATAGCAGATACAGTTGAGCCGTCTGATTGTACATTGCGAACAGCTTCGCCAGATGTGTCAACTATTTTTGCGCCATATGATGAAGTTACACGGAATGTGTAAGACTTATCATCAGGAATTGGATCTCCATTACAAGTCTTTAAAGATACAGTAATTAGCGTTGAATCTTGATCATTTGCGATTAAATCTGGTTTTTCAACTTCGATACTTTGTAGTGCATTATTAACATATTTTGGTCCAGTAAAATCACCGGAGTTATCCTTTGGCACTTCAAAGTCGGCGCTATTTGAGCCCATAAAGCCAGCAGGTAAAGTAATTTTATCGTTATCATGACCTGTTGCAGCACGTTTTAACCCTTGTACAGCAAAATTGCCGCTTTGCACACCGCGGTATAAAAATTCAGCAATATCTCCACGAGTTAGCTTTGTAGAAGGATTAAAATCGGCAAATGTCTTTTTGCCAGTGCTTCCTGTTGAAATATCGTTAGTGTATAAATATTGAACTGCCTGAGGCTCATCTAAATCTAAGCCTTTAAATGCAGCATATATACGTGCAAACTGTCCTCGTGTAACAGCTTTTGAACGATTAGCCGTAGTGTAGGTACCACTAAACGGTAAATAAAAATCACTATAAAAATTATAGGCTACACTGTCGTTATATGTTAGTGCATAGTTTTTATCAAGCTTTGCAAACATTACTACAAGCTCTCGCTCAGTTATCTGTTCATTAGGTAAAAAATTATTAGCGTTATTCAATGAAAGTAAATCATTATCAACTGCCCATGAAATAGCTTTATATTTACTACTATTTGTTGGTACATCATTAATTGTCGTAGCTGCCTGAGTAACAGCTGGAGTTGCTGTCACTAAGACTAATACAAAACAAAGCAGTGATATTAATGCCTTTTTAGCATATGTCATTTGTTTCAGTCCTTTCTTTAGTTAAAGAACAAGATGTCATCGCGATAGTTTTGTTTTAAGTCGTTTTCTAAATAATTTAAGAAACGTTCCAGCACTACAGATGCTTGTGCTCGCGTTAACGGTTGGTTTGGATTAAATCGACCTGTTACAGGGTCACCATTCATTAAACCTAATTCATTCGCAATGTAAATACCATCTTTAGCGTATGATGGAATTTGCGCATCATCCGTAAATTTTGTTACATAACCTGGGTCTGGTGCTTTGTTTTCAAGCCCTAATGCACGAACAAAAATCGTAGCGGCTTGGGCACGTGTAATTGGATTATCTGGTTTAAAATACTCTGGCGTCACACCTTTAATAATTCCTTTATTGACTGCAGATTCAATATAGGCATAATCTTTTGTAGAACGTTTCACATCTTTAAACACACTTGTAGCCGTTGTTTTTTTCGATTTATTATCTTCCATAACGCGCAAGTCAACTGCCTTACCAATTGCCGTAGTAAAATCAATTCTCTTCATTGGTGTATTTGGTGAGAAGAAGTTACTTGCATCAGAGTAAATACCTAAAGAGTATAATTTTTCAATAGCATTCTTAGCGTAATGATTTGTTAAATCACGGAACTTTGGAATGATTAAACGTTCAATTGTTGGCATATATTCTTTGCCTAAGTCAACTTTACCTTTTTGTCCAGAGCCTAAATCATACGTATATTCAGAAATAACATCCTTTTCACTGACAACCGCATAACCACCGTCAAAGCTCCCTAAACTCCCTAGGTTTTCTTCATAGTTTAGTACACGTGATTTGCTTGTAGATAAACGATTTTTCACATGGCTTGTCTTTCCATCACTATAATTATATACAGCTTCTGTAATTTGCGTTTCTGTTGCTCCCCAGAAGTTTTCATAGCCAGCATGACGACTATCAGTATCAATCGTTATAGTATTATTGACTGTATTTTTCCCAGTCCCAGTCTGATAAGCATATGTTTTTCTCGAAATTACATTGCCTGAGTAATAATCAGAGGCTGCGCGATTGTCCGTTACTGTGCCTTGAGAAAATTGGTAATCTACCAATGTGTATGTAGTTTTCCCAACGACAATTTTCTCTGTATATTTTTTCACTACACCATTAGATGTCTTTTGACCAATCGAAGCATGATCCACTACATCTGATTCATATGCAATATTTCTTGTCAGTGTAGCACCGTTACTTGCTGTTAACTTTAAACTATGTGTTTCAGTTAACTTTCCTTTAGATTCTTTTTGTGTGATTTTAATGTCTTTACTAGTGCCTTTAAATATAATAGGTGTTCCTGTAAGAAAAACAGCTTCCTCATATGTATATTCATTTTTTACTGCACCTGTTGTTTCTAATGTGGCAGCTGATGCATTTACTGGTTTAGTAACTCCAATAAGTACAAAAGCAAGAACAACTAACATTAATTTAGATAAATATTTTCGCATTCGTTGTTGTGTCCCCTCTCTTTCATTCAAATGCATAGTTCATATACAAAGTTGTCAAATATGTTATTCAAATCAAGTTTAAAATCTGCTCGTCTTCTGCAAGTACGCTCAAGCATTTTACGTAGCTAAAATTGAGCATACTATTTGCAGAAGATTTGCAGATTCTATTTTTTTAATCAACTAATATAAAATGAGCTTTGACAAAACGATCCGATAATACTACTAAACGATCAGATGGTTTTAAATCAGATGGCTGAATTACTTTACCAGCTTTAATAATCGTAGCTTGGTTAATGTTCATATCCATCATTTCCCCAGCTTCATACCAACGGCCATTTTGCCATTGACTAACGCTCTTTACATTAATCGTAGCTGGATAAGTCGATTTTACTGACTGTAGTTTACCAGTTAACATCAATGGTGCAACAGGCTTAGCTTTATTAAGAATATGAAGAGCCTGTACATGTCCATCTTTCACATAGAAATAACCATATTCACCTTCAGATAAATGAAGCTCAATATCAGGAACTACACTATATATTTTGTTGCCATCATCGACTATTGCCTTCGTTGAATTACTAACTGATAGTACAGTACGATCTGTTTTCTTGAAAACATTTGACTCAATCTTCATTGCGTCATCAATTTCAATTAAATAGCCGTCCGCTTGTGATAAACGTCCATAATATAATTCATGACCTGCTAAGTTTGGTGACATAAAGCTATCACTTGTCACTTGTACAACTTGTGCATAATGATCGCGTGCAGCACCATCTGAAACAACAAATGCCGTACCATAAGCCATCAATCCAGTAGGCTCGATTAAACGACCATTTCGAATTAATATCGTTCCATCGTGGAAGTACAATGTACCTGCCGATTTAAGTTTTAATAATTGATAGTCTGTATCGACAGAAAGCATAGGCTCATAATACGTTCGCTCGTTATTTTTCAAAACAACGATCTTCTCAATGACTTCTTTACCGAATTGTTTAACGGTCGCATAGTATGCTTCACTACCAATGTAATTTTTCAGCTGACCTTTTTCAATCTTTGTATTTCCAACATAAATAGGTACCTTTGATGAAAAATCCATCGTTGATAAAGCTGTTGATGTGCTTGAGCCAAATTGCCAATTTACAAATGCATTTTGATTTTTGACAGTTAACTTATTTGTATTGGCATTAACTGCTTGTATTTCACCTTTATAAAGGTTTTCAACTAATGTACCTGTCTCACTAATTTCTATTTTTGTGACAATAGATGTGTTTTGATTTTTAAGATTAAGCTTTACACGATCCCCTACGTACAGTGCACTAATATCTACAGCCGAAGAGTTCTTTTGATAGCTTGTATCTTTATTTATATAGTAGGTTGTTTCCCCCCCAATATCTGGCTTCATCGTAATGAATAACCCATTTGGATCAATACTTGTCACTACTCCAGCAATTTTTTTAGCATTTTGTCCAACTGGTGTAGTTTCTTTTTCTGTTTCTTTTTCTGTTGTAATATTGGAAGTACCTCGAAGCTCAACAACACTTCGAAGGGAAATATCCGCTTCTACTTTCATCCCCATCTTAAAGCCTTCAATTGTTGTTACTGTATTATTAATATACAAGCGGGCATTATCATTTATATTGTATGTTATTGTCTGACCGCTATCATTTTGCAAAGTAATTTTACTAAGCTTTTTTTCTACTACTCCGTTAGAATTTGCATATTCTGAAAATGTTACATCAACAAAAGTCCCAGTCACCATTTGCGCAGCATTAGCTGTTTGACTTGATGAAAATCCGAGAACCGTTAGAAATAAAATCAGTAGTATGTATGAAACCTTCTTCAACAAATCCCGCCTCCTTTAAAATTTGGTTATTTATAAATAGTATATCGTACTATTGGTAGTTTTTCCTAGTCAAAAAGTTACAATTTAGCGCATTGTACTTTCTTTATAACAGCTACCATTAGACATAAAGATAGAGGTAGCTTCTAAATTCAAGCTACCTTTTCCCCCCATTACACTTGAATGTCAATTGTATGTCCGGATGTCGGATGTGGAGCATCTAACATTTCAACTAACTGTTCTGAATTTTGTTGTTGCATATCCATAGCTTGCTTTGTTACAGCTAGCGATACATTTTGCATTAAAGTCGTTTGGTTCATTGCAATTGATAAAGCCGCGATATCCATATAGTCCACCTCCTATCTGATTTATCGGTCAAATGTTTCAATCATCAAGCGATTTTCTCCATTTTTAAACAAAAAAACATCTACTGTCCTAAATATTAGACGCAATAGATGTTCTTTTATTACATTTTATTTTCGATCGTACGCCAAGCTTCTTCAAAGCCAATCCCTTTTTCTGAAGAAAAAACAATAATTGGATCAGTTTTCGCCATATCCAACGTTTCTTTCACGATTTTTTTATGCTTATCCCATTTACCTTTTGGAATTTTATCTGCCTTTGTTGCAATGACAATACAAGGAATATTGTAATGCTTTAAAAAATCATACATCATGCAATCATCATCTGTAGGGGGATGACGCAAATCAATAATTTGTACGACTGCCTTTAATTCATTACGCCCTGTGAGATAGCGCTCAATCATTTTCCCCCATGCTTCACGCTCAGTCTTTGAAACCTTTGCATAACCATAGCCCGGAACATCTACGAAAAACAATTGCTCCTCGATTTTGTAAAAATTCAGTGTTTGTGTTTTTCCGGGCTTAGAAGAAATACGTGCTAAAGCTTTACGACCGATCATTCGGTTAATGAAGGAAGATTTCCCTACATTTGAACGACCGGCTAGTGCAAATTCTGGCAGTCCATCTTCTGGATATTGGTCCGGTCTTACAGCACTTATGACCATTTCGACATTATGGACTTTCATTTTCTTAAAAACCTCCGTCCAGTGCATGGGCTAATACTTCGTCAGCCGATGACACTAGTTTAAATGTTAGTTGTTCGCGTACACTTTCAGGAATATCCTCAATATCTCGCTCATTATCTTTTGGACAAATAATTGTCGTTAAGCCTGCTCGATGTGCACTGAGTGTTTTTTCCTTTAAGCCACCAATCGGCAACACACGCCCGCGTAATGTAATCTCACCCGTCATGCCAACCTCACGACGTATTGGACGAAGTAAAATTGCGGAAACAATTGCGGTTGCCATTGTAATACCTGCAGAAGGTCCATCTTTTGGTACAGCTCCTTCAGGAACGTGAATATGAATATCATGTGTTTCAAAATATTCTGCATCCACTTTTAGCTCTTCCATCTTTGTACGAACATACGATAAAGCCGTTTGAGCAGATTCCTTCATGACATCGCCTAGTTTCCCAGTTAGCTGCAATTTTCCTTTACCAGGTGTTAATGATACCTCAATTTGTAATGTATCACCACCCACAGTTGTATAAGCAAGCCCAGTAGCTACCCCGACTTGATTTTCCTTCTCTGCTTGTCCATAACGGAAGCGATGTTTGCCAATTAACTCTTCTAATAACTTTGAGTTAACGGTTACTCGTTTTTTCTCACCAGAAACGATAATCTTAGCGATTTTACGACATAGAGTTGCGATTTGACGCTCTAGTCCTCGGACACCTGCTTCACGTGTATAATAACGAATAATATCTACTACCGCTTCATCTTTAATGATAACCTGCGTTTTTTTCAAGCCATGCTCTTTTAATTGTTTTGGTATTAAATGATTTTTCGTAATTTGCACCTTTTCAATTTCTGTATAGCCGGCAATTGAAATTACTTCCATACGATCTAGTAACGGCCCTGGGATTGAACTTAAATCATTGGCAGTTGCAATAAATAATACATTTGATAAATCATAAGGTTCTTCGATGTAATGATCACTAAATGTATTGTTTTGGGCTGGATCTAAAACTTCAAGCATTGCTGCTGCAGGATCACCCCTGAAATCATTAGACATTTTATCAATTTCGTCTAGTAAAAACACAGGATTAATCGTCCCTGCCTTTTTCATACCTTGGATAATACGGCCCGGCATAGCCCCAACATACGTACGACGATGACCTCGAATTTCTGATTCGTCACGTACCCCACCTAATGAAAGACGGTAAAAATTGCGATCCAAGCTTTCTGCAATAGATCGAGCTAATGACGTTTTACCGACACCAGGAGGGCCAGCTAAACATAATATTGGACCACGTAACGATTGTTTCAACTGACGTACAGCTAAATATTCTAATATTCGTTCTTTTACTTTTTCTAATCCGTCATGATCACGATTTAAAATATTCTCTGCATGTTCGATATTCATGCGATCCTCAGTCGCATTTGTCCATGGTAGTGATACAATCCAATCAATGTAATTTCGGATTACGCCACTTTCTGCACTAGCTGCTGGTAACTTTTCATAGCGATCTAACTCTTTAAGCACTGCTTCCTTCGTTGATTCAGGCATTCCTATTTCATCAATACGCTTACGTAATTCAGCTACTTCACCAGTTTTTCCTTCACGATCTCCTAGCTCTGTTTGAATAGCTTTCATTTGTTCACGTAAATAATATTCTTTTTGCGTACGTTCCATAGATTGCTTAACTTTTGAATTAATTTTCTTCTCAAGATCAAGCACTTCTTGCTCATCATGCAAACGAATAATTAAATGATCTAAACGTTTCTTGGCATTGAGCATCTCCAATACTTCTTGTTTATCAGCAATCTTAAATGGCAAATGTGATGCAATGATGTCTGCTAAACGTCCTGGCTCTTCAATATCTGCAACAGTACTAATGGTTTCAGTTGTTATCTTATTGGAGGCTTTCGCGTATTTTTCGAAATACGTTAACAACGTACGCATTAAAGCCTGTGTTTCAACATCCTTATCGATCGTTTCCTCTTTAACATCGATGTCAACAACCGTATATTTTTCCAACGCTTGATAGTTACTCCATGTAGCACGTGCTACACCTTCCACTAAAATACGCAGTGTTCCATTCGGTAATTTTAGCATCTGTTTGACATATGCAATCGTACCAATTGTATATAAATCTTGCTCTTCAGGCTGTTCATCATGCATCTCTTTTTGTGTTACCAATACTATCAATTGGTCCTCTAACATTGCTTGTTCTAGCGCTGCTACAGAACGATTTCTACCCACATCAATATGTAACACCATCGACGGGTATACTAAAAGTCCACGTAAAGGCAATAATGGTACATTTGTTGTTTTTTGTATTGTCACCATGCGGGTATTCACCTCCGTCAAAATTTTCTTGTTCACATCCCGCGTTACTAGTATGTGTCTAAAAAGCCGATTCACACTAGTTTATCAAGCGAGCCAAAAATTTCATCTAATTACAGTCAGCTTTATGTACGAATGAATAAAAAGCTGACTGTCGATATGTGCGAATATTGCACAATCGAAGTCAGCTAAATTACTCTTTATCTCATAACAATAGACAGCAACGCCTGTTCGTTATGCTGAAGTTTTAGTGTCGCTACCTTCATCGAGTTCAGTGCCATCTTCAAGAAGCAATTTCGGTTTTTCTTTATCCGTAATTGTTTTTGCAGTAATGATACATTTTTTCACGTCTTCACGTGAAGGTAATTCGTACATTACATCAAGCATTGTTGACTCAATAATTGAACGAAGACCGCGTGCACCTGTTTTACGTTCAATTGCTTCTTTTGCAATTTCAGCAAGGGCACCTTCATCAAACTCAAGCTCAACACCATCGAGTTCAAGCATTTTTTGATATTGCTTGGCAAGTGCATTTTTAGGCTCCGTTAAAATTTGTATAAGCGCAGCCTCGTTTAATTGCTCTAGACTCGCAAGTACTGGTAATCGACCAATGAATTCTGGTATTAAACCAAATTTCAACAAATCCTCTGGAATCAACTTTGCCATAATTGAGCCTTCATCCGCATCGATTTTGCTTGGATCTGAACCAAAGCCAATTACTTTTTCACCCTGACGGCGTTTAATAATGGATTCTATTCCATCAAACGCGCCACCAACAATGAATAAGATGTTTGTAGTATCGATTTGTAAAAATTCTTGGTGAGGATGCTTACGTCCGCCTTGTGGTGGGACACTCGCAACTGTTCCTTCTAAAATTTTAAGAAGGGCTTGTTGTACACCTTCACCAGAAACATCACGCGTAATAGATGGATTTTCAGATTTACGTGCAACTTTATCGATTTCATCAATATAGATGATTCCTTTTTCAGCACGCTCAATATCGTAATCTGCCGATTGAATTAATTTTAATAAAATATTTTCAACGTCCTCACCTACATAGCCCGCTTCCGTTAGAGAAGTAGCATCCGCAATAGCAAAAGGAACGTTTAGTATACGCGCCAATGTTTGAGCTAATAAAGTTTTACCGCTACCAGTTGGGCCGATTAACACAATGTTCGATTTTGCTAATTCTACATCATCAATTTTACTATTTGTATTAATGCGTTTGTAGTGATTGTAAACCGCAACTGCTAAAGCTTTTTTAGCACGTTCTTGTCCAATTACATACTCATTTAAAATCGCTAAGATTTCTTTCGGTTTTGGAATATCTTGAAATTCAATTTCCTCTTCAACGCCCAGCTCTTCTACAACGATTTCTGAACAAAGCTCGATACATTCATCACAAATATAAACACCAGGACCTGCAACTAATTTACGCACCTGTTCTTGTGGCTTTCCACAGAATGAGCATTTTAAATTTCCTTTTTCATCATTAAATTTGAACAATATGTTTCACCCCTATTCAAGCAACAATCTTACAAGATTATTGAATCTTTATCAAATAAATTGTCTGCACCCATTTACACCACAGCGTTTATGGTTCGAGATTTTAAAATATATTTACGACATGCATAGTGCGGAAACACTAATATTTACCGCAAAGCTACAATTATTTAACTCGACGAATTTACAATTATACCTTTTATTTCTAAGCATGTGTAACTCACTCGTTCTTCAGAAACTCGTAGCAACCAGAGAGCTTACGTCAAGCTCTTAAGTACAAGCGACAGCTACTCTAATGAGCAACTTGCATTTCTTTAAAATCTTTTACATTCGCCAGAGGCTTACTTCATTCAGCAAGAGGATGTATTTGCTATATAGTTTAAAACTTCAGAGCATTGTTTCTCGTTTGGAAGAGATCAGACATTTTTTATCTTCATTCAGTAGATGTTTGGACATCCACTGAATGAAGATAAAAAACTAAGCTCTGCTCTGCTGAATGCTTTCAACTGATGTTTGGACACCCGCTGAAAAAGTTAAATTTAGCATCGTGTGAAAAGTCAAACAATACTATGTATAAGAGAATTGTAAAGGCTCTACTAATTCCTTCTTCAAAAAAGTACTTCCTTTGAGAGAATGCTTTTTGCGGTGAAAGTAGTCGTAACATCAATAATAATTAACTAATGTCGAACTAAACCTAAAGGGGAATCTAGCTTAACCTAAAGAAAAATATATGTGATAAAACAAGGCACGGTTTAATGCCGTACCTTGTTTTCATTTATCTATCCAGTTACAAAAAAATCTTATTCAGTAATTTTAGCGTTTTCTACTAAAAATTCAACTGTTTTTTGAATTTTAATGTCATTTTCAAGAACCGCTGTACCGCCTAAAGCTCCTGTAATTTGCTCTTTAGTCATGTTGAATTGAGCAGTCATTTTTTCTAATTCAGCATCGATATCAGCTTCAGTTGCTTCAATTTTTTCAGCTTCAGCAATTGCTTCAAGTGTTAAAGATACACGTACACGGCTTTCTGCTTCGTCTTTCATTTGTCCGCGTAAATCTTCTTCTGATTGACCTGAGAATTGATAGTAAAGGTCTAAGTTCATACCTTGCATTTGTAAACGTTGACCAAATTCTTGTAACATACGATCAGTTTCAGAGTTAATCATACCAGCTGGTACTTCGAATTCTGCATTTTCAGCAGCTTTTTCTACTAACTCATCACGAAGAGTTGCATCTGATTCTGCTTGTTTTTGTGTAGCAGTTTGCTCTTTAATTTTAGCGCGTAAAGCTTCAACGCCTTCAACTTCTGGGTCTAATTCTTTAGCGAACTCGTCGTTTAATTCTGGAAGAACTTTTGTTTTAACTTCTTTTACAGTTACTTTGAAAGTAGCTTCTTTACCAGCTAATTCTGTTGCATGGTATTCTTCTGGGAAAGTAACAACTACGTCTTTTGATTCGCCAGTTTTAATACCTACAAGTTGCTCTTCAAAGCCAGGAATGAATGAACCTGAACCGATTTCTAGTGGATAGTCTTCACCTTTACCACCTTCAAATGCTTCTTCGCCTACGAAACCTTCAAAGTCGATCACTGCTGTATCGCCTTCTACGATTGCTTCGTCTTCTTTAATTTCAAGCTCAGCTTTACGAGCTAATTGGTCTTGAATTTGTGCTTCTACTTCTTCATCAGTAACTTCTACTGGAAGTTTCGTAACTTCTAAACCTTTATACTCACCAAGTTTTGGCTCTGGTTTCACAGTTACTTGAGCAGTAAATGTGAAATCTTTACCATGTTCGAAGTTTTCAGTACCAGAAATTTCTGGGTAATCAACTGGCATAATTCCAGCTTCATCGATAGCTTTCGCATAAGAATCAGGAACGATGATTTCTAAAGCGTCTTGGTATAAAGATTCGATACCAAAGCGTTGCTCAAACATTTTACGAGGCATTTTACCTTTACGGAAACCTGGTACGTTAATTTGTTTTACAACTTTTTTGAATGCTTGTTCCATTGCTGCGTCTACTTCTGCAGCTGGTACTTCAATTGTAAGAGTACCGATATTACCTTCTTGTTTTTCCCATTTTGCTGACATGTATAAATACCTCCAAATAAATAATCAAGTTTAAATGTTAGACAATTCATTCGTAACTACGATTTTGACAACCATTTTAGTATAACATAGATGCGTATAGTTTCAACTTATTTCATACTTCATGTAGTTCCGTTAATTTTTCTAACATTTGTAAAAAGTCAATGATTTCATAGTCCATTTCCTGCACTTTCCCGAGCATCGATTGTACAAAGTCAATATAACTATAGGCAATATCATCGGCTTCGAACGGGTGCCATTCAAACGGATATGTCACAATGGCATGCTTTGCCATTAAATATTGTACCATTTCCAACGTCGATGGGTCTTGCTCTAATTTATTTTCAATTATTTTTTTCACTTCCCCATACTGAGGCAACTGATTTGGTAGTACTAAATTGATAGGATTAATAATCATTTTTTCGTTAAATTTTGAAACAGTAATCTCAATTGATACTTCTTGTTCCACTAATAGTATTAGCGCTAAGCTCTGGATAAATGGATGGATCGTTGGACTTTCAATAATAGCTTTCAAATCTGTTTTTAATTGTCGTACATTCGTATCCATTAAGCGATGCAATCGAATAGATTGTTCGTTTGGTGTTAATGCACTAAACTTCGACAGTTCGTATTCTTGCTCTTCTAACAATCGCTGTGCATCCTCTTTTTTTTGGAGATTCTTAGCTACTTCTTGATTCAAGCTTCTCAAACGCTCAAATTTCTCAAGCTTTTCTAACGGAAGTGCATTTTCTTCAATCAATGCCGTAATAATCGACTCTACTTGATGAAATTCCTTTAGCTGCATACATACAGTAACATACAGTTCCATTACTTCCACATACAATGTCGTTCCCATGGCAAGCAATTGCTCACAAACATTTTTGACTTTATCGTATGCCTTTAATTCATATAAAGCGAAAGCATAGGCACTTAAAGCTAATTCATCTCCATCTTCATATAAAAATGCTTTTTCAAAGCTTGCCACAGCCTCTTCATATTGATAATTTTCCGCATACATATGTCCTTCACGTATTAATGTCTGAACAGCACCAGGAAAAACAACAATATTGTCATGTTTTATAACATGCCTTTTTCGTTTTGTCATTCCCCTCACCTCTTTACCACTATTTCATTTTATTAGATCAATCAAAATGCTTCCTAATAGGTGTCCAACTCCACTTATATACATGGCATACGTTGTCATCCCCTACTTTTGGTGATGAGCCATTATATCCCACGTTTTGTAATAAATTGTATTATAATTAATAATATCTATCATTTATTACTCATCCCTTATTATAAGAACAATTTCTTCACAAGGAGTGGAATATATGCAATTAATGGATACAGTCAGTGAATTCGATAGTCGCATCTCTCCTACGTTTGAGGCACTATCAATTAAAGTTATTTCATTTTCTACTGCGGACGGTCCCCATCAAAAGGATTATCCAATTGAATTTGAAATACTCACACGCACCAAGATTGATTTGTACACACAAGAAGCGATTACACATATTATAAGTATCCAAGGTTACATCCCTGGTTCCATTTCCATCGGACACCAACATGAGTCACTTATTATTATTCCCCAAAGTGTACACATTGAATGCAACTACAAGCTTCTAAGTATCGACAAAAAAGATATGCAACGCATCTTACAACACTCCCAGCCGAGTCTTCATTATAGTGAATGGCTAATCGATGTCATAAAAAATGCAAATATTATTGTAGAATTAAAAACCAATCAAAATACCTTAACTGAATGGCCGCTCGGTATAAAGTCAGCCGTTATATTATAACTAGGACGAGACATACTTATATAGGTATGTCTTTTTATCTTCATTCAGCTGAAGACTCACACCACATACGGTGTGAAATGAACCCAGAGATGGTTTCCTTAATCAGTCTATCCATTTTTGTTGCTTGTCTATCATATCAACTTTCTCTTGATTCTGGAATTCCCATTCTGAATATACTCCTATATCACTAGAAAACTTTGCAAATCAACACATTTACCGATGAAGCGCTATAATAAAAAGACCTAGCTCAATATAAGCATTTCTACTATGCCAGCTCATTGTTGTTATAAAAGTAATTACAATGACAAGTGATCTATAAGGAACAGAAAAAAATACTCTTATAGAGAATTAACTTAACTTCGGAGGAATTACATATGAATATCAAAAATGCTTTACAATCATTTTCAACTATGACACACTCAGCGCGCCAACAATTTTTGTTACAAGAGGGCGATTGGTTGCTACAAGAAATGTTAACGCACATCGGTTCACCAGATGCAGAATTACGAGACCAATTAATTTATCGCACTTTTATTGATTTACTCAGTGACAATTTACTAAGCAACCAACAGCTTCAATATTTATTTGATACAGCAACAGGTGACGATTTTTTATACGGAAACATAGGTGAAGAAATGACAGATCATGTCTTTAAACGTTCATTTTCAGCTTTACTTGTAGCAAATCTTCTTGCAAAGGATGCCGAACTACTAATCTTAAATGATGAGCGCCTACAAATTTTCTTTCAAAAGATTGGTCGTTATTTATTATTGGAAAAAGATACAAGAGGTCTTGTTCAAGACAAGGGTTGGGCGCATAGTATTGCACATGGTGCCGATTTAGCAGCTATGACGATTAAACACCCTAAGTTTGATTTACAGCATGCACCTTCAATTTTGCATGCATTGAAACTTGTTTCTTGGAAAGGTACTGTCTTTGTCAACGACGAAGAGGAACGCTTAGTTAATATAGTTGAAGCGTTATTGGCTTGTGACTACTCCGAGGAAGCATTAATAGAATTTATCGAGCAAGTATTTGATAAATTTGAAATTCATTTAATGACACAAGGCTATAACGAATCATTTTTTAGTGGACGTACAAGCACACTAAATTTAATGAAAACATTGTATTTCGCCTTAAAAATGAATAACCTAGCCCCAAAACTTCAAAATACCATCTATGGACAAGTAGCAAAATGGCTAAAGCTCGGAGCGTAAAAATTCGTATTCTCTCTTCTTAGAACTTCTATTTTCGTCCTCACAACCTAAATTCAGCAAACTAGGAATATTCTTAGTTTGCTATTTTTACTTCGAGACACTTTTTTACTTTTCAGAAAAAACATAATTAATCCAACTTATGGAATTGCGTAATTATATTAACATAATTAATATCAGTTTCCATAATCATCCTTCCCATTCGTTCCTAACATTGAGAATTCATCCTGATATATCCTTTTTATCACTTTTTATTGCTTTTCATCTACTCTTTTTTTTAAAAAAACGCAACAAAAAAGTATTCAATACCTTAAACTGACGCCGATTTTATTACAAATTGACGTCTAAAATGTGAAATGATATTTTCACAAAAAAAACTGTTTACTTAGTTAAAGATGATAAACTCAGTATTTTCAACGTTTTAACAGTGTTTATTTTATAAAACATAATAATACCAATATTGAAATAACGTTTTTTGTTCAAAAAATGTTCATATTCATCCCCTGTTTGCTATTAATTCAATAACAAAATAATTTTTTTTCTTTCAAACGAGGCGTATAATCACTGTTGCAAACAACGACATTTGTTCTGTCGATTTATGACACATTGTCTACAAATCGATTACACAGATTAATAACTTTGCGAACGCTTGCACTAGACCAATCAAATACTAGATTCAATGTTTCATATTGAACCATACCATTGTAAGCATTTCTTATTATTTGATTGGTACGACACTTAAAAGAGGTGACCTTATTTACCCACTATTTATAAATTCGAATCTATACTCAAACACATGAAATTTATGAATAGCCGTTTTATAGAAAGGAGACAAACATGAAGAAAAAGTTAAGCTTAATGTTTTTAGCATTTGGTGTGTTAGCAATTCTTACTGGCTGTGAGCCGCTAACAGTCTTTGATACAAAGGGTCCGAATGCCAAAACATTATCAGACACAATTATTTTATCCATTATTACAATGGCCTTTATATTACTAGTCGTGTACGTGCTTTTAGTAGTTATGCTAACTAAATACCGTGCTTCAAAAACACCTGCCGATTATGAGCCTCCTCACGAAGAGGGTAGTCATCTACTTGAAATAATATGGACAGTTATTCCAATTATCATCGTAGCATTCTTAGCAGTTGTTACAGTAAAAACAACAAGTACAGTTGAGTCTCAACCTGAAGGTTATGACAATAAAGAACCACTTGTGATTTATGCATCATCCTCTAACTGGAAATGGCACTTTAGCTATCCAGAGCAAGGGATCGAAACTGTGAACTATGTTAATATGCCTACCGACCGTCCAATTGAGTTCAAACTTTACTCATTCGGACCAATCACAAGTTTTTGGATTCCTCAGTTAGCTGGTCAAAAATATGCGATGAGTGACATGGTAAACACTATTCACCTTGCAGCAGATGACGTTGGCTCATTCATGGGTCGTAACTCTAACTTCAGCGGTCGTGGTTTTGCTGAAATGGAATTTGAAGCGCAAACGATGACACAAGAAGACTTCGATAAATGGGTTGCCGATGTAAAGGCAAACGAAAAACCATTAACAGAAGAAAAATTTGATGAGCTATTAGCTGCTGAACATGTTGGTCGTTCAAGCTATTCATCTACACATTTAGAATTTAGACCTGCTCCTATGGAACACGGTGACATGAAAATGGATGACATGGATCATAGTGACATGGACATGTCTAAAGATGAAATGGATCATTCTAAAATGAACCAAGAGGATCACTCTAAAATGAATCATGAGGATCATTCACAAGAAAAGTCTGAAGAAACAAATTCACATTAATTTTTAAACATGAAAGGAGCGCATCCAATGAGCATGGAAGAAATTTTCCATCCACTGAAAGAACCGATGATTATGGGGGCAGCTATTAGTATCATAGTTGGAGCAGTGGTTATCGCAGTTGGCCTTACTTATTTCAAAAAATGGGGCTACTTCTACAAAAACTGGCTATCAACTGTTGACCATAAAAAAATCGGTATTATGTATATCGCCACAGCACTTTTGATGCTATTCCGCGGTGGTATCGATGCATTGTTAATGCGTGCACAAACTGCAGTTCCTGATAATGGACTTCTTGATGCACAACACTATAATGAGATTTTTACAACACATGGTATAATCATGATTTTATTCATGGCAATGCCATTCGTAATTGGTTTAATGAACATTGTTATCCCACTACAAATTGGTGCACGTGACGTTGCCTTCCCACGTCTGAATGCAGTCAGCTTCTGGTTATTTGCTGCTGGTTGCGGTTTACTAAACCTATCATTTATCATTGGTGGTTCACCAGATACTGGTTGGACAGCCTACTTCCCACTAGCAGGGACAGAATTTAGTCCAACTGTTGGGAACAACTACTATTCTTTAGCTTTACAATTATCAGGGATTGGTACGCTACTGACTGGTGTTAACTTCATCACGACAATCATTAAAATGCGTGCACCTGGTATGACATTAATGAAAATGCCAATGTTTAGTTGGTCAATTTTAATTACAAACGTTATTATCGTATTCGCTTTCCCAGTATTAACTGTAGCGCTTGCATTAATGATGTTTGACCGTCAATTCGGTACACAATTCTTTGCAATGCAAAATGGTGGTATGGACATGCTTTGGGCCAACCTATTCTGGGTTTGGGGACATCCTGAGGTTTATATCGTTATCCTACCTGCATTCGGTATTTTCTCAGAAATCATTGCGACATTTGCACGTAAAAACTTATACGGCTATAAATCAATGGTTATGAGTATGGTTGTTATTTCGTTACTATCATTCTTAGTATGGGCCCACCACTTCTATACAATGGGTCACGGCGTTATGGTAAACAGCTTCTTCTCTATTACAACAATGGCGATCGCTGTTCCGACAGGGGTTAAAATATTTAACTGGCTGCTCACAATGAGGCACGGTAAAATACAATTTACAACCCCTATGCTTTATGCACTTGGTTTTATTCCAATCTTCACAATTGGTGGGGTAACAGGGGTAATGCTAGCAATGTCTAGTGCGGACTATCAATATCATAATACGATGTTCTTAGTTGCCCACTTCCACTATGTATTAATTCCAGGTACAGTATTCGGTGTACTTGCAGGTTACCACTACTGGTGGCCAAAAATGTTCGGTTTCCGATTAAACGAAAAACTAGGGAAAATTGCTTTCTGGTTTATCGCAATTAGCTTCAACGTAGCTTTCTTCCCTCTATTTATTTTAGGTTTAGATGGTTACGCTCGTCGTATGTACACTTACTCTGCTTCAACTGGATATGGTCCATTGAGCATGGTATCGTTCATCGGAGCAATTGGTCTTGCTGTCGGCTTCGCGTTAATCGTATACAACATTTACTACAGCTGGAAACATATGCCTCGTAATGAAAAAGCAGATGTTTGGGATGGTCGTACGTTAGAATGGGCTACTCATTCTCCAGTACCTGAATACAACTTTGCAGTAGTTCCGACTGTTTCACGTTTAGACGAATACTGGTTCGCTAAAAAAGAAGGTCGCGATATTACAGCAGGTAAGATCGAAAAAATTCATATGCCTAACAACACTGGCGCACCTTTCTGGATGAGTGGATTCTTCTTCCTTGCAGCATTTTTCGCTGTATTTAGTTTATGGACTCCAGCCATCATTAGTATGCTATGTGTATTTGGCTTTATGATACATCGTTCATTTGAAAAAGATCATGGTCGTTACATTTCAGTTGAAGAAGTTATGGCAACTGAAAAAAGCTTGAGAGGTGATAAATAAAATGAAAATCGATTCTTCACTTCCATTAGAATATAGTACAGAGGAAAATCGCCTGAAAATCTTTGGTTTCTGGATTTTCCTTGGTGCCGAAATCATGTTATTCGCCACACTATTTACAGTGTATTTCACACTTCATACACGTACAGGTAGTGGCCCGAATGGCGCTGAAATTTTTGAATTAACACCAGTATTATGGGAAACATTCTTATTATTAACAAGTAGTTTCACAATTGGCCTTGGTGTTCATGCAATGCGCCTTGGCAATAAAAAAGCGATGATGACATTTTTCATCATCACGCTTATATTAGGTCTTGGCTTCTTAGGTATTGAGATTGATGAGTTTGTCACTTATGTTCAGGAAGGTGCTACAATTCAAACTAGCGCATTCTTATCAGCATTAATGACTTTACTTGGTACGCACGGTGCCCACGTAACATTCGGTTTCTTCTGGGGCGTTGCAATTTTAATCCAAGTAGCAAAACGTGGTTTAAACCCACAAACGGCTAACAAAGCGTTTATCTTCTCACTGTACTGGCACTTCCTAGACGTTGTTTGGATTTTCATCTTCAGCTTCGTCTACTTGAAAGGACTGATTAGCTGATGAAGGAATTATTCCCAAAACAACATGTGATGGGCTTTGCCTTCTCACTATTACTAACAGTTGTAGCTTTAGCTGTTGTTAAGTTTGATATGTCTGCTAACATGGCACTTGGTATTTTACTAGTGACTGCTATTGCACAAGCAACTGTACAATTAGTATTATTCATGCACATCGGTGAATCTGAAGATAAGAAAGCGTTATATATAACGATTTTATATGCAGTATTCGTAGGTGTTGTTACAATCCTAGGTACATTATTCGCAATGATCTGGGGCTATAACTGATAAAAAAAGTCGAGAAAATGATTTCATTTTCTCGGCTTTTTCTTTTTGGAAAAAATTTTTTTCGTCAGTTTATGAACGCCCTTTCGCATAACTCACATTAGGTACAGTTAGTCCTAATTATTTTATGCTCTAATAGCAACGAATAACTCTAATGCCTCGAACACTGAATCAACACTAGATCCTGTGCTCACCTATTTCAAGTCAAACATCAATTTCCAAAAGTTGTAAGGTAATCTATCAACTAGCTCAACTGACACCCCCTGAAGCTCCAGTCGGAACGGAAATCAACCACACATTATAGTGATGATGAGCCTTTTAACTTGAAAATCTCGGCTTTTAGAGAGTATTTACAAAACTTATTTTAGGCTAAGTGCATAAAATCACTGTCAGCAGCAAGGGATAAGATACTAGTTGAAATACTCCTTTACTACAACATCAACATCATTTGAATCTTCTAGCAAAAAAACTGATTACTAGCGTTAGCTTACTGACTTTTATGGCTCATCACCAAAAGTTGTGGATGACATTTTTTAAAATATATGCGCTGTATTTTAGTTGATCTTCGTTACGACTGGGCGACTCCTTGGGGATCAGCGATAGAGGAACGAAGACTAAGAGCATCACATCCTGTGATAACGCCTTCGTGACCAACATCGTGTTGGTCCGAGACCCTGGAGCGAGCAACGCGAGTGAAGCGGCTCATCGGACGCCCCCAGGAAGCTCTGCTCTGAGCGAAAGCAAAGCGGCTGTTTTATCTGCGCGAAAGCGAAGCGTCAGCAATTGTTTTATCTGTGCGAAAGCGTAGCGACAGCAACAACAAATGTTTTCTGTAGCGAAAGCAAAGCGGCAGCTACAAAGCGCCCAGTCGGAACGGAAATCAACCACACGTTTTGGTGAAGAGCCACTTTTATACCACCTTTGCAATATTTTACTATAGCTAATAAAGAATTTTTTTACATCAATCATTATTCATGTACTACTTTTTCTTGTTATTTAACTAAGCACGAAGACTTATAAACATAAGGATAAATTAGGAATTTACTATTATTTCGACATTGAATTAGCATTATTTTATAAATAATGAAACTTTTCCTTTTATAGTAATGTATACTAGTAGATATTGTTTTTTACTAAGAATAGGAGATGAAATTAATGAACAAAGTTTTTAAAGTTTTAAGTGTTGGAGCACTAGCACTAACACTAGCTGCTTGTAACAGTAGCGCTACCCCAACGAAAGACTCAACTAAAAAAAGTGATCTCACTTTAGAGCAAGTTTATGACAAAGCGGTAGAGCGTCAAGCAGACGTTAAAAGCGTGAGTGCAAAAATGGAGATGTCTCAAAAAACAAAAGCTGGATCAGGTGATCAAGCTATGGAGATTGCCATGGATTCAAAAATGGAGATGGATGTAATCTCTGATCCACTTGCTGCGCACATAACAGGATCAATGACAATGCCTGATATGACTACTGAAGGCAAAACTATGGATATGCCGATCGATATGTACATGAAGAAGGATCAAGGCTTTTTCATGAAGGATCCAACAACTGACGGCTGGTTTAAATTACCAAGCGAACAATTTGATGCAGTTTTAGAGCAAACGGCATCATCTGCAAACGCTAAAGAACAATTAGAGCAGCTTAAAAAGTTTATCGGTGATTTCAAATTTGAGCAAACTGATGATGCATATATCTTAACGTTAGAAGCAAAAGGTGATAAATTTAAAGAACTTATCGATTCTGAAATGAAAAAGTCAATGAAAGACCTTGGTCTTGAAGAAAATCCACTTGATAACATGACAATCGATAAATTAAATTACGTTCTGCAAATCGATAAAGAAACTTTCGATACAGAAAAAATGGATATGAATTTTGATATAAAAATGAAAGTTGAAGATCAGGAAATATCAACGTCAACAAAATCAGTTGTGACTTATACTGAATTCAATAACTTAAAAACAATTGACATCCCACAAGACATTATCGATAAGGCAGCAACAACACCACAATAATTAACATAGTATCTTCAAAGTTTATAAAAAAGAAATCTGCGTGCTTCCTATAGGAATTGCACGCAGATTTCTTTTTATTTGGAATACCAATTCAATTTAAAACACCTTTTTAACGAACAATTAGAACATCGCATTTAGCATGTCGAACGATTCTCTCTGCAACTGAACCTAGTACCATCTTCTCAAACGGATTTAACCCTGTTGCGCCACATACAATTAAGCTAACATCAGGTAGTTGAGTTAAAATCCCTTTCGGAGAACCAGTTTCTACTACAGTTTCAATTTCTTTCACCCCTGCTTCTAACCCTGTCTTTTTTAGATTTTCTATTTTACTTATATTCTCTTTTTTTAATTCCTCAGCGTATTTTAAATCATAAGCGGAAATTGACCCAAAGGACTTTGTATCAACGACATTAACTAACATTAAAGTTGCATCATACTGTAATGCTAATTCAGTAGCTTGTTCGAATGCATTTAATGACTGTTCTGAAAAATCAATTGCCACAGCAATTTTTTTATAATTATTTTTTGGCATAGTAGTTCTCCTTGTCCTCAACATAATTGAATGTTTTTTATCATTATATCACAAATGGAATTCGATACAGTTATTGTCATAATTTATTCCCAAAGAGCCCAAGTCTTATCATTGCTCGATGTAAAGAGCTGAAGAACCATCCCTTGCCGTTTTTCGCTACCTTCAGAGCATCCTACGAACAGAAGCATTGTTAGCAATTTCGGAATGATATTTTTCTTTAACTTTTCTTCACCTTTTTCTTTTAACTCCAAAAGAAAAAGACGTCACTTAGACGCCTTTTCCATTATGCTTTCAAACTCTAATATTTCACCTTTAGCCTTTGTTTTTTCCAGCACCTCTAAATACTCTTCTTTTCGATTGATGAGTCGTTCCTGCTGCAATTTTTGGTATGAATTAAGAAAGTCATAACTAGCTGCTTTTTCCATTAACTCACCTCATAAAGTAGATTCTATTATCACTATTATAATGTTGGTATTTTTTTCTGACAATTATATTTATTGTTTTTGATTATAACGTACCAATTGCATGAAGGCTAAAAGATATAAATTATTGGCTTAACATTCGTAGTTGTCTAAACTTCTTAGACATATTCCCTATTTAGAGTAATTTAACTTTAGATTCAATCCCCTCTCCCTAGGTATCTAAACCCAATGGAAAAGATAGACGACATCCACCAGAGATTTTAGGCCAACACGATATTGGTCACTCAGGCGTTTTCAAAGGAGGTGAAGTTCCTCTTTTCAGCGGATGTTTAGAAAACAACTAAAACAACTTAAAAATCCGCCAGACTATTCCTGTCTAGCGGATTTTATATTTTTAGACTATAAATGAACAGAAACATTACGATTTAAAACATATTTAGCGGCCTCAACATATTCTGTTGCTGCTCTTTGGCTAATTGCTGCTGTTGGAACGATGCTTTCAAAGGCATGATAACAGCCCGGATACAAATGAAATTCAACATCAACACCAGCCTGACATAGCCTTGTTACATATTGTAATGTTTCATCACGGAAAGGATCTAATTGACCAACACATGTATAAGTAAATGGTAAACCAGATAAGTCTTCTGCTCTTGCAGCTGCAGCATATTGTGACACATTATCACTACCATTCTCCCCATTTAAATACATTTCCCAACCCTTTTGATTTAAATCATGATTCCATATCATATGTCCTGTAATCTCCAAAGAAGAAGGCGTATTATTGCGATCATCAATCATTGGATAAAGTGGCATTTGAAAGCTAAGCTTAGGATAATTTCTATCACGAGCTAGCAATGCTAAGGCTGCTGTTAACCCACCTCCCGCACTTGCTCCAGCTATGCCAATACGGGCACTATCAATGCCTAGATCAATTGCATGATCAGCTATCCATTTTAGAGCTGCGTAGCAATCCTCAATTGGTGCAGGATATGGATGCTCAGGTGCGAGTCGGTAGTCCACTGACACTACGATACAATTTGCTTCATTCACGAAACGTTGACATAGTAAATCATCGCCCTCTGGAGCACCTATTACATATCCTCCTCCATGAATCCATAAAAGTGCTGGTAAATCCCCTGTTTTTTCCTTCTGCTTATAGATTCTTATACGCAGTGAATCATTATCATCTGGTCCTTGAATAACTTTGTTTTCAACAGAAATATTGTCAGCTATCGCAGCAGGTTGAGCAGTAGCAGCCATCCCCTCTCTAGTAGCCTCTACATTGTCTAAATCTAAAGGCGGGAATAGTGATAACGTTTCTCTTAGTTCTGGGTTAATACGATTTTCCATCCTTTTCATCCTTTCATCTTAAGAAGTTAATCCACCATCAATCGTCATAACTGCACCATTTACATAAGAAGCATTCGTTGAAATTAAGAAACTGATCACATTTGCAATCTCTTTTGGTGTTGCGAGTCTTCGCATAGGTCCGTTTTCCTCTGGACTCGACTCTAATCCCTTCGTCATATTCGTTACAACACCACCAGGGCATATAGCATTTACTCTTATTCCACTAGGACCATATTCGATGGCTGCTGTTTTTGTTAGTCCAATGACACCATGTTTACTCGCTGCATAGCCACCTAAATATGGCTGACCTTGAATGCCTGCTGCAGATGCAGTGTTCACAATAACTCCTGATTTTTGTTGCTCCATTTCTTTTAATACATATTTTAAGCCTAGAAATGCTCCTTTAAGATTAACGGCTATAACTTTATCAAACGTCTCTTCTTCTATATCTCCTAATAAAGATGGAGGGCTTAATATACCAGCATTATTAATAAAAATATCAATCTTCCCAAAGTTCTCCTTTGCTGCTGCTACATACTTCTTGACATCCTGACTTTTGGACACATCTGCATGTACAAAAATAGCATGTTGATTATGTTCTTTTACAGCTTCTAAAGTTTCTTGACCATTGTTGTCATCAAAGTCTACTAAAACAATCGTCATATCCTTTTTCGCTAAAAGTTTAGCAGTTTCTCTTCCTATACCGCTCCCAGCTCCCGTAATAATTGCAACCTGCTGTTTCATCCCTAGTTCTCCCTTCCTCGTACATTGGTTAAGACATTGTTTTTAATTTTTGCAACGTAAAACCTTCAAAATTGTTTTGGGCAATCTCAATGCAACGTTTTGTATAATAATCAAATCCTCCAAGATAAATTAAAAAACTTCGATGCTTTCCAGCAATATTGGCGCCCGTGTACCAAGAGTCGCCTTTAACATATAATGTTGTATTTGCAACTTCACGACAATGCTTGCTCCATTCTTCCTCTGCCTGCACATTGGTATCCATTAAATCTATGTCGTGCTCACGTAAATATTCAATACAATTAGCGATCCATTCAACGTGCTGTTCAATAGCAATTGGCATATTGACAAGCACCGATGGACTTTCGGGACCTGTAATCATAAACAAGTTTGGGAATCCTGCCGTCGTTAAGCCTAAATACGTTCTAACCGACGCCCCGTTCTCCCATTTATCTTTTAATGCAATGCCACCTCTTCCTTTAATATCGATTTTAAACAATGGACCTGTCATACCATCATAACCAGTAGCGAAAATAAGAATATCTAATTCATATTGATCATCCGCTGTTTTAACACCAGTTTCTGTTATTTCATCTATTGGTGATTCCTTTACATCAACTAATAAAACATTGTCTCTGTTGTATGTTTCAAAATAATCGGTATCTAATACTTGTCTTTTCGTTCCATACATATACTTCGGACTTAGCCTCTCTGCTACTTTTGGATCTTTGACAATTTCACGGATTTTCGAGCGGATAAAATCTGCAGCCTTTTCATTCGATTGTTCATTTGTTAATAAATCATTATAAGACATCGCAAAAGCAAATCCGCCTTCTGCCCAAGCATCCTCAAAAACCTGCTGCTGTTTGCTTTCACTATCCTCCATAGCAGATCGATCATTTTGTTGGTGAGGTGAACCAGCTACAGAATTCCTCATAGCTTGCTTTAATGTTTCAAAGTTTTCCTTTGTACTTCGAATAAATTCCTCATCATAAAAATGGTTTCGTGCAGGAATTGTATACTGTGGTGTACGCTGAAATACTGTTAAATGCTTTGCCTCTTTTGCTAATACTGGAATTGCTTGAATTCCACTCGAGCCTGTCCCAATAATCCCTACTCGTTTTCCAGTAAAATCAACTTTTTTATGTGGCCAATGCCCCGTATGATACCACTTACCTTTAAATTGATTTAATCCTTTCATGTTTGGAATATTTGCAGCTGATAAGCAGCCTATTCCTGTAATAAAATACTTTGCATACACTTGACTGCCATTATTTAAATATATTAGCCACTTACTACGCTCCTCATCAAAATGGGCAGCATTTACACGTATATTAAATTGAATATCCTTACGCAACTCAAAACGATCTGCTACATAGTTTAAATAGTTTAATATTTCCTCTTGCTCCGGGAACCTAGATGTCCAATTCCATTCCTCATATAATTCTTTTGAAAACGTGTAATTATAATAAATGCTTTCAACGTCACATCTAGCACCAGGGTAGCGATTCCAATACCATACGCCCCCTACTCCGTCCCCCGCTTCATAAACGACTGTAGAAAATCCCTTACTCCTTAGTTGGTATAACATATAAAGTCCTGCAAACCCTGCTCCAAGTACGACAGCATCTACCTCTTTGATTGAATGATTTTTCACTCACTCTTCCTCCCCCACCTCGTAAATTCGGCTCATCACCATAACGTGTAGTTGATTTCCGTTCCAATTAGACGCACGCTTTCCTAGGGACATCCGATAAATGGTATGCCTTTTAACAAATGTCATCTACAACTTTTGGTGATGAATCGTAAATTTATAAACAGTCATAGAAACTTACTTCCACAGTTCCACAAATCTAATATTCAAAGAAAAGAATGAATATCTTAGCATTAATACTACAGTTTACAGAAAATATTGAAAATTCCTCATTTTATGCGTAGTATATACTTAAAAAAGGGGATACATCATGCCAAGTCTTTATACCATTCAAAAACATTTTGACACTATTGATAATTTTTCAAATCATGAAGAGTTATTGATACATATTTTGCAGGTATATTTGAACTCATTCCCTATTAAAGATGCTTATTTATTGAGATATTCTCCAATAGGATTTGTTGCTGAAGGCATTATTTATTTAAATGAATCTGAAGGAGCTCATATCGGAGAAATTAGAGAGGAGATACGTAGTTTTCCAATAATTTATTCTGCCATTATCGATAAAAAGGCAAAATATTGTACAGGCATGGATTATTTAAAAAACATTAGTATTAAATATGTTGTCGACTCTAAACACAACAAGCTTTTAATCGTGCCTATATTTATCGGACCATATGTTTTTGGCTATATTTGTAGCACTCACTTTAAAGACGATATCGAAATAAACGATACGTTTCTAGATGATTTAACTAGCTTTGGTCATATGGTTGGACATCTATTAATTCAATCCAATAGGAAAAGTAAAGATATTTCCCTTAGTAAACGGGAGTTAGAGGTTATGATGCTGGTTGCTAACGGAGATAGTACGAAGGAAATTGCAAATATTATGGATCTAAGCGAATTAACGATCAATCAATATGTAAAATCCGCCATTAAGAAGCTAAAGGCTAAAAATCGATCCCATGCTATTAGCTTACTTTATCAGCAAGGCATTATTTTATAAATAAAAGAAGGGGATTCTCCCATCCCCTTCGTTGTAAAGTTATTAACTTGAAATCTATTATAGAAAGTTTCTTTTCAATCACTCTATTATATAATTTGTATTCTGTTCTTTTCGCTTTAATCGACCATCAAGGGACCAATTCGTCCACATCCTTAGAGCATGTTCAAATGGACCACGTTTATATCTTTTTAAATACAATACACTGCCTATGCATTGTGCACAATATATTACTAACCCAAATAACATTCCATTCAGGATTCCTAATTTTCCGTACAGCCCAAAACCGTATCCCAAAAATACAGTTGTACAAATAATAGATTGCATTAAATAATTAGTTAGAGAAAGCTTGCCGACACATTCAAGAGCATAAATAAAAGATGACGTACTCCATTTCTTATAGAGTAAAGCAGCCACACATACATAACCTAGTGCTAGAACTTGTGCCCCACTCATCTGAAGCATAGTCGATAAATCTCCTTCTTTTAAGCTCAAATATTTACATAATAATCCAATCGGTACAAGTATCATACCTAACCTATACCACTTTTGCTCCCGCTCCATATTTTCAAATGCTCGTATTTTCGCAAGAGCCATGCCAAGTAAAAACAACGGTACATAGAATAAAGGTGCTACTAGTAATAGAATTGATCCTTCCTGTTCAGGCATCAGCCTACTTAAACGATGATTCACGACATCTAAATAACTACCATGTGCATAAACGTTATTTGCTTTTTCAATATACGCATCTATCTCCTGCTGATTTGCTGTAAAATCCAAGTTAATATTCATCATAAATGCAACTGAGCATACAAAGCAGATACTAGCCCATATGATGATCGTTTTTGCTTTTCGATTAATGAATGGTAACAAAAACAAAATCATAATACCGTAAAATAGGAGTATGTCACCTTCCCATATAAAAGTAGTGTGCAGCCAGCCTAATAAAATAAGCCCCATGCTTCGTCGAAGTATAGCCCACCGACTTTTCAGCCCTTTTTCACGAACAGATTCAATTAACTTTATAAACGAAAATCCAAATAAAAGCGTAAAAATAGGCATAAAAGATCCGCCGATAAACACCCTTACAAAATCCCCTGCACTTTGCGACGATAAATTTTTTAAGGCTCCATGCATACCATATTGAAAAACTACTAAATTAGCGAGCAAAATCCCTAGCAAACTAAATCCACGTAGACTATCAATAAACGAAACCCGTTTCACTCCCACCATGTTTCCCCTTTCCATTCATTTAATCAAAGGATAACGAAATAACCTTATCGCCATTTAATAGTTATCTTAAGGTGGTCTTAAAATTTGGCTCTTCACCAAAACGTGTGGTTGATTTCCGTTCCGACTGGGCGCTTTGTAGCTGACGCTTTGCTTTCGCTACAGAAAACATTTGTTGTTGCTGCCGCTTCGCTTTCGCACAGAGCAAAGCTTCCTGGGGGCGTCCGATGAGCCGCTTCACTCGCGTTGCTCGCTCCAGGGTCTCGGGCCAACACGATGTTGGTCACGAAGGCGTTATCACAGGATGTGATGCTCTTAGTCTTCGTTCCTCTATCGCTAATCCCCAAGGAGTCGCCCAGTCGGAACGAAGGTCAACTAAAATACAGCGCATATATTTTAAAAAATGTCATCCACAACTTTTGATGATGAGCCTAAAATTTGTAAAATAAGTGTTATTTAAGATTTCTACCGTAACGCGTGTTATTTCCGCTCCAGCTTCACTAGCTCCTGTTCTCATCTGAACTAATCCCTAAAGAGGCACCCAATCTCTATCCAATAAAAAAAACTTCTACATAATAATAAAGTAGAAGCTTGTTCGCTTAACATATTTATTTACCTTTTTGAAATGCGCCATAGAATATTGCTGTAATCCTTCAAAATCCTTTAATTCTAGATTTAGATTGTTATACATATATCCATAGTTCATTCCTCTTATCTACAATGGCTAGATTAAGCTATTTGTTGTATATACTAATCCCAATAATTCTTCATTAACTCTGTTGCCCAATATGGCTGTTTTATTTCACCTTTTGGTAAAAATTCTTTCATTACGGGCTTTATATCAATAATTGGTGTTCCATCAATAGCATCTAAGCCTTTAACAATTAATGTTCTACCCTTTAATTCTAGTAATTCTACAACCGTAACACCTATTTTATTAGGTCTATTTTTACCTCTCTGTGCAAAAATACCGACTTCTGGGTATTCCTTATTATTTCGTGGATGTCTCGCTTCATATTGGATTTTCTCATCTGAAACCTTGTTAAAATAAAATATAATTTCTAAATGAGAAAAATCATCAATCCCTTTTAAAGACGATTCATGTATATCTTTTGTCAATTCAATCGTTGAAATAACGCCACCCCAGTTGTCGTCTTTGATCATTTTTCGACTATTGCTTACTGCAGCTATCGGTTTAATGTTATATAGCATATAAAGACCCTCTTCTATTGTGGATTTTCTCTCAATATACCTTCCGTTAAATTCCAGTATACCCTTGCTATTTGCAATGTCAATTTACGCCAATTAGCCTACTACTTAAAACAAAAACAGTACGCTATTATTGTAGAAGGAAAATAATTAACACCTATCAAAATATGAACCAGTGTATATATTGTTTATGAGACACTACAAACTGAACAAAAATTTCATATAACAATCGCCCGCCAATTATTCACTTTCGGGTATGTTATTGATTGTCTTTAAGAAAAACAGATAAAATAATCCTGGGAGAACAATTACTAAACCAACAATTCCATACGCTTGTCTTGTACTTAAATCAAAAAAAGAAGTCGAAGCAAATACTATTCCTACCGGCATTGTCACTCGTAGAAAAAGTAATCGAACAGCACTTAATTGAGCTAATCGTTCCTTGGGAGCGTGCGATTGAAAAATTGCTGCACTCTGAGCGTTAAATAAAGGAAATAAAATCCCTCCTAATAACTCACACATCCACGCAGCTGGAATTGATTTAACAAAAAAGAGAAGAACAAATGAAAGACCCCCACCAATTAAACCTAAATGCATAGTGGCATATGTCTTAGGTATCTTTTTAAGTAATAGCATCCCCATTACATATCCAATCGGAAATGCCCCAGCAAATATCCCATACTCCCATGATTCTCCATTAAGGTCGCTTCGAATAAATGGAATACTCAACACGGTTGTTGCTCCTACAGCAAACTGAACTGTTGAGGAGAGGAATGTTAGTCGTAAAAGAAATTTATATTTAAAAAACGTACGATATCCCTCTTTCATTTCCCCCCACCAAAGCTTCTTGGTCCAAACTGGTACTGTTTGTTTACTTGATGAAGACATTTGGCAGAGTGAAATATAACTAATACCAAACATAATGCAGGAAAACACATAAATAAATTGCATAGGGCTAACTAATAACAGTAAAGAAGTTAATCCAGGAGCAAGAAAACTCATAAGTCGAATAGTTCCATCTAATAGACCATTAGCTTCAGTTAAATCGTTTTTCTCACAAACCTCAGGTAAAAGCGAGAACGAGAGGCTAGCGTAAATTGGCTGCATTAATCCTAAAATAAATTGTAAGGCAATTAACCCTATAATTGTCCCCACGTTTTTATCAATGACAAAGCCTATTAAAGGAAGAAGATAGGCACTTGAACGAATCAACTGTATATTTCGAATCATTTTTCCCTTCTCAACATGATTCAAAAACGGTGCCGCGACACTTTGTAGGATCAATGAAGGGATAAAATAAACTAGCCAAAGTATCCCCATCCATTCTTTCGATCCCGTTATTTCATAAAGTAACAATCCATTAGTAATCCCACCAGCTGCACTACCAAGTTCTGAAACAACTTCACCTATCCAAAGTGCTTTAAATGACTTAGAATACTTCTTCATCTTTAAACCTTAGATATTGCGTGAGACGTGAAAATGTTTTATCTATTTCCATTGGGTTTGCAGAATAAATTCCTTTATCGACTTTAATTAATCTCGCAGCCTTTAACAGTGATAACTGATGATGAAGTGTCGTTTTATTTATATTGAACTGTGCACTCAGCTCTTGCAATGAAGAAGGCCCTCTTAATAGCTGATAAAGTAATTTCAAGCGCAGTTCGTCTCCCAATGCTTTATAGCTACGAACTAAATCCTTTGGAGGGACCCCAGGCTCTTGTAAAAGATCCTCTTTTAAAGGGTAAAAGAAAAGTTTTGTATCACTTGTTCGTTTTTCTAAAATCCACGGTCGATATGATACATGTGGTATAAGTTTGACAGTCCAAATTGAAGGCTCAAGTTGATATTTTACGCCACCTGTAATATGTTCAATCTCTGCCATTGGATTTGTAATATTTAATGACTGATATTGTTTTTCTTCAAAATCAAGTGCTTGCAACCACTTGTCCCATTTTTCGTGTTTGCTTATCCAGCTATGCCATTCATTTAATACATTCGAAAATAATTCACATACCTCTTGATGCGAGTAGTGACAGAGATTTCGTATGTATTCCCCTAAATAGTCATGATCGTCGAAATGAACTGCATACTCTTCAAATAGATCCGGATTATTGTAACTAGCGGCAGTTTCCCTTCTCATAAGTTCTGTTTCACGATTTTTATAAGGTAATAGTATTTCATAGAAGCTTTCAATTGCAATATCGTAAAGCTGGTTTGAAAAATTTTGAATGGTTAAAGATGCAATCTCGTTCTGTAGCATAATCAAACCATACCAAAAATTAGTTTCCTCAATTAATTTTAACGAGTCTACCAATGATATTGGCATTGATTCTCGGGCATTTGTCCATTCTTCATCGAATTCAAACGTATGTCGAAGTTGGATATGTGTGTATCCAGCTATTCCAAGAATGACTTCCCATACAGGTGATGCTTCAACTTGTAAAGAAATTTTTTCAGTAGGCTGTGGTGAATAAAGGTAATTCATGAAAATACCTCCTTAATTTACGTTATCGCCATTCTAAAATATTCGAACTCAAAATTCAATATTTTTAGAATAAATAACAAGCTTCAAAAATTAATTACGTTAGATTACTAATCTTTTGGACTAAAAAAATTATGAAATGTTGTAACGGATGTGATATGGTATAGTATCTACAATGAAATTTTAGAAGGTGAAAAATATGCTAGAAGTAAGTGAAAGCAAATTAGCGCAGTATATTATACATTTTATTGACGATACACTCGTGTTAGGTGAGGAGTCATTTTCGCAGCCAGAGGTCATGCTTGAGGCAGCTTTTACACAGCTAGCGTTTAGCAAAATTGATTTAGAGCAGCAATATGAATTTTTTCATGAAACAGATATTGGATTAAATGAGGTATACACATATGTGAGGACTATTTTTGATGAGGAGCATAATTTCCTTGAACAATCAAAAAACATCGCAACACACTTACATAGTGTATCTCAACATCCTAACATTAAAGGCGGCGAATTGTTTATTGGATTATTTGACAACTGTTTTCTGTCTACAGAAGTTAAAAAAATAATCGCCATTGTTAAAATTGATGAAAAAGAAATGTTTTTAGATGTAAAAAGCGACCAAAACAAAATGGTGGTCAATGGCATTGACGGAATTAATGTAAAGAAAATCAATAATATGGCCATCATCATAGATATGGGGACAGATGAAGCACCTGCTGTCTTTATGAAAACGAAAAGAAAAGAAGATATTGTTTATTGGCAAGAACGATTTTTAAAGATTAAAGCAGCGGATGAACATTATTATAAAACGAATTTAGCGTTAACAGAATGTAAAAAATATATTTTAAAAGAAGAGAGCTTTACGAATACAGAGAAACTGGGGCTCTTGAACAAAACGCTTGATTATTTTAGAAGTGAAGACGAATTTCAAGTAAGTAACTATATAGAAACGGTATTTGAAAATGCAGAGCCAACACAAAAAGATATTATTATAAATTCGGTAAAACCTTATGAAACAGTTATTTCCGAAAGTGCACTTGAAAAGGCCGAAAAAAAATATAAACGTAAAATTAAACTCGATTCCAATATTGAAATTCAGGTAAACGTACAGGATATTGAACAAGTAGAGGAACTAATTGAAGTAGGCTATGATGAAGCAACAAATCGCAAGTTTTATAAAATCTATTTCCAAGAAGAACTATAGTAATATATCAAGAGGCTTTCCTAGTTTTCAAGGAAAGCCTCTTTTTTGTATTGTTAAAATACACACAAAAAAATGGATAGCAACCAAAAGTGACCACCTTAAACTCTTCCACATTTTAAAGCTCTGGCCCAATCAGACCTATTTTGTCTTTCGCTTTGTTTAATAGCATTCGTAGTATCGTAAGGGATACTTAACTGCTCAATAACCCATTCCTCATAGCGTTTTTCTACAAAGGTTTTCTCTACATTTACATAATTTTTTTCTTTTGATATTACCATATTTTTTCAAAATTCAACACTATCTCATTCATTAAATGATATGATGGTTTCTTTTCCTTCTACATTCCATTATATCAATTTTGACTTAAGATTAAATGTTAGATATCTAATTAGGTTTTTCCGATTTTTTGCAATATACTCTCTAACGAATCATTAACTTTCACTGTTTAGGAAGAAAGTTTCGCAATATATTCATTTAATTCTTGTTGATTAATCTGTCCTTTTATTGTGTACTTTAATTTACCTTCAGAATCAAATATAAATGTTGTTGGCAAAGCCAATACTTCAAATGATTTTTGAAGTGTATTATTTAAATCAAGAAATATAGGGAAACTCAAATTGTATGACTCTTGGAACTTTATTGCATTTTCACGACTATCATGTGAAGTAGCATTGATTGCTAACAGCTCAACATTTTCAGGTTTATTGTTGTAAAAATCTCTTAAATCAGGAGCCTCATCTTGACAAGGTTCACACCAAGAGGCCCAAAAGTTTACAATTAAAATTTTCCCCTTGTACTCTTCGAATGTTGTTGATGTTTCATCTAATCGTGTTAACTTCGTATCAAAAACAAGCTGTTTTGATCCATCTTCAGTTTCTACCATCGAATTAATTGTTGCTACTTTTATAAATACATTTTTCAAAACAATTCCAACAAGTAAAACTATCAGCAAAGCTGAGAAATATAAACCTAAACGCTTTTTAGACTTCATAAACGATCACCTTTCTTCATACCCAAGCGGTTTTGGGCGTTACCTAATCACTTTTTTCTCCATATCCGAGCGGTTTGAGGCGTTACCTGATCACTTTTTCGGCTTACCCGAGCAGGTTTGGGCGTTACCCGATCACCTTTTCGGCTTACCCGAGCAGGTTTGGGCGTTACCCGAGCAGGTTTGGGCGTTACCCGATCACTTTTTTCGGCTTACCCGAGCAGGTTTGGGCGTTACCCGATCACTTTTTCGGCTTACCCGAGCAGGTTTGGGCGTTACCCGATCACTTTTTCGGCTTACCCGAACAGGTTTGGGCGTTACCCAAAATTACCCCTTTTCTTTATTTGCACTTTATAGTAAATAACTGGCTCATCACCATTAGTTGTGGATGACATTTTTAAAAATATATGCACTGTATATTGGTTGATTGGAGTGGAGACTGGGCGACTCCTAGGGGATTAGCGTCACAGATGAGACCCTGGAGCGAGCATCGCGAGTGAAGCGGCTCATCGGACGCCCCCTGGAAGCTTTGCTCTGTGCGAAAGCGTAGCGACAGCAACAACAAATGTTTTCTGTAGCGAAAGCAAAGCGTCAGCTCAAAGCGCCCAGTCGGAACGGAAATCAACCACACGTTTTGATGAAGAGCCAAATAACTTCAATTAATAGTAACTGTTGCTGAGATATCAAATTGCATAAGATATACCCCTTCCTTAAAATCACTATCATGACTTCGAGAAAAGACATACATATAAGAATGTCCATCATATTATCTAAGAGTTAACGAAATGCCTAGTGAAAGGGACAATATCATGGCTTGTTCTTTTTATGTTTTATTCGTATTTTTTAAACTCCGGAGTTTCCATCAATACTTCGAAAAATTTATCTTTCGCTTCCCTATATACATCCATTGCTTTGCCTTCGTATTCTTTTTTTAAGTTATCATATTCATCACGATAACTTTTATTTGCCATTAAAACTTCTCTAAATTTCCAAAAAAAATCATATTCAGAATCAATTACAGTTAATTGTATTCCTAATGGAGGGTTGGTGTTGTCATCTTTAAACGCCCTAAACGTATCAGTTTTTATACTTCCCTCATTCACTTCGTATAAATTCGAGAGTAATTCAACAGCTTTAGAAAATTGTTGAGGATCAACACGAACCTGTATGTCTAAGTCTCCCTTAGTAATACTATTAGGAATTGCTGTACTACCAACATGTTGGATATCAACTTCTGGCATAAGCTCTTTTATTTTGTTCTTGTGCAATACAAAGGTTTTCTCAGCCTTTTCATTAAATAATTCACTATCAAAAAAATTTACTTTTTCCAAATAAATTCCCCCCATAATTATTCATTCTTCAATTTTACCATATTTTCACAAAACCAACACTACCTGTATTCCACTGCTGTCTATCAAAAGATAGGAAGACTGAACGGATAAAATCTTCTCTATCCCTCAATGGAGACCTTCGATTCCTCATCGCCTCGTACAATGAAAAATTTTCCACATAAATGTTGACTTAGAATTTTTCTAATGCTAAATTTAGTAAAGTAGTAATTTACTAAATTACTAAATTTAAATTAACAGGAGTTGAAATTAATGAGAATACCTACACATTTAAAGCATAAACCTGTTATTGTAGCTGAAAACTACGCCAATATTGATGGGCGAACTGCTTATCATACAGATGCACAGGGGCTTTCACTTGGCTTAGCTCAATGGAATGACAGAGGCAAGGTTGATATTTCCGCTAAGGTGTGGCGACACACAGGTGGTAAATGGTCACGTCAATCGGAGGAACTACCGCTTCATCGCGTGCTTGATCTCGCTATTTTAGTATGTGAGTCTCAGCTTTATTTTAAGGAAGCTTATCAATACGAAAATTTATATGATGAAGAAAACCCTATTATTAAACGTGTTGGTTTACAGGGCGATGCAATGACAGTGGAAGTATGCACAGAAAATGAACAAATTAAAGAGGATATTCAGCTCTTTAATCAAGCATTAAGTGATAATGGTGAACTAATGGGCGAACGCCTACGCACGCTATCTCGTATTTTAAAGGAAATGGGTTATTAAAACTCATGAGGACATCATAATGAACGAACAAATTTTACATGATGATAAAAAGCTACAAAAAGCTTTTTTTAGCTTTTTGATCCCTGTTATGCTAGCGAATGTGCTGCAATCACTAGGGCAGGTCTTTGCCATGTTTATAGTTGGCCACAACTTAGGTGTCGATGCGCTAGCAGCAATTTCAGCATTTTTTCCGTTCTTCTTCTTTTTAATGGCATTTGCTATTGGGATTGGCTCAGGTAGTTCGATTTTAGTTGGGCAAACCTATGGGGCTGGTAATCATGAGAAGATGAAGGAAGTTGTAGGGGTAACCCTAGCCTTCACGACGATTATTTCTATTGTCGTTGCGCTTTTTGGTGGCTTTTTTATTGAATGGATTTTACGCTTCATGCACACACCCGCAAATATTTTAGATATGAGTATTCGCTATGCGCAAATTTTATTTTTCACACTACCGATTATGTTTTGGTATATGGTGTACACAACCTTTATGCGTGGTGTCGGTGACTCTAAAACACCATTCTTATTTTTAGTCGCAAGTGTTATTTTAAATATCCTATTCCTACCACCATTAGTTTTTGGCTGGTTTGGTCTGCCTGAGTTTGGCTTAAATGGCGCTGCCTATGCCTCTGTTTTATCCAATTTGGTGACGATGCTATTATTATTTGCCTACCTGCATAAAACAAAGCATATTTTGCGCTTGGACAAATCGATTTTGCAGCATTTCAAATTAAAGAAGGATATTTTAGCTTCATTATTAAAGCTAGCTATTCCAGCGAGCATTAGTATGGTCGCGATCTCTGTAGCGGAAATTGCTGTAATTGGCTTCGTTAACATCTATGGCTCTGATGCTACTGCCGCTTACGGTGTTGTCAATCAGGTGGCTAGCTACGCACAGGTTCCAGCGATGAGTATTTCTATCGCGACATCTGTATTTGTTGCTCAGGCTTTAGGGGCTAACTCTACAGATATGATTAAAAAAATTCGTCAATTAAGTGTACGTGTTAACTATATTTTAGGCGGCGCTATTATTTTAATTATGTATTTATTTGCAGAGCCTATTTTATCTTTCTTTATTGATAAAAATGATACGGTACTTATCGCCAAGGATTATTTATATATCGCGTTTTGGAGCTATTTAATTTTTGGCCATACACAAACCGTTTCAGCTACAATGCGCGCTACAGGTGTTGTCTTATGGCCTACAATTTTCCTAGTCATCGCAATTTGGGTAGTCGAGGTGCCATTGGCGTTTATTTTATCGCACTACACTACATTCGAGCTAAAAGGCGTGTGGTTAGCGTATCCTACTGCCTTCTGTGTGCATTTTGTATTACAATACGCATACTTCAAGCTAGGCTGGCAAAAACGAACTTTAAAAGCAATGCTAAACGATTAATCATCATTATAGATACTGTAGACAAAGTCGAATGCAACTTTGTCTACAGGAATTTTTTATATCGATGTTAACGCTTCTAACTTACAGTATTCAAATACATGCTGTACTTCACATTTAAGATCCTCATGAAGTGGTTTTTTTATCATTATCTAAAGATATAAAATCATATTCTGTATTCTTTTCCCCACACACTGCCCTCCACAACTTTTGGTGATGAGCCATATAAAAACTGGTTCTGAAATTTATTTATGTAAAATAAAATTAAGCATTATGATATTCATACATACCTTTATTTCTATACTATTCTCTAATAATCGTTCTTTACTAAAATCTATTAGCTCTTTTTCATCTACTTTAATAATTTGGGATAAGCTTTCTGTCGTTAACTCGTATTCCGTTAACAAACTATTCAATATTACCCTTACTCTTTCTTTAGCATCGAAACCATCAAAACCAAAATTAAACATTACTAATTTATTTTCAATCTCTTTAAATTTTTGGTCTGTAATGTTAATTGAACCCTTCATTAAATTTTCTATTTCAATTATGGATATATCAAACATTTTAGAGAGTTGTTGATGGTTTAAATTAAATATTTTAATTAAATCTTGAAATTGATTCCTAAGATAATCAGATTGAGTTGCTGACTACTCCCACTGCTAAAGCAGCGGGGTTCTTATATACTTAAGAGAAGCGTTACAAAGCTCTCCACAGATGGTGTTGCCATGTCCTGTGTACAACATCTTTGATTTATCTTCTGTTCTATAAGACTTTCTTATTTACACAACCGATGTTGTGTTGGCAATAAGTTTTAACGAAGGCAGGTAGCTCTACCTACGGAGGAATAGCCCTCACTTGATTTGTTTGATTCCCATGCTAAGAGGGAATGTTTTCTTTACTTGTCTCAAGTCTTCTATATGTTGATTGTGTAACTCTAAAAAGGTAGTAAACGTTTTATTGCATAAGTCTTGATTCGTTTGTTGTAAATTTGGTTCACTATTCATCAGTAAAAACGCACTATATAAATCTCGTTGTACAAGATGACTTCCAATTTGACTCCAACGTTGATGGAGTTTTTTCTTTTCATAACGATCCGTCACATGGTTATACTGACTGGCTCTAAAGGTGATCGTATTTACTTTCTGTATCGTTTGCTTTGTGTAACCTAATTTTTGATGGATGATTTCCACTAGCATCGCAGGGGCATGATTCCCAATGCTTTTTCCAAAACGCTTTTTGGATTGGATTTTACCCTGTATATTTGTTTTGGTTTCTTTTGTACGCTTTGCTAATCCTTTAAAATGCATGGTTTCGATGTACACCTCATCGCCAAGAGACAAGATTTTATTGACTAACGCACCATGTTTTTCTTTGATGTAGGAAGCTTTCTTTCTATATAATTCTTTTATTTGTTTTTTTGTTTTTTGATAGTTTTTACTATATGTCCAACGGAGTTTGACGCTATGTTTAATAGTACCATCCTTGTTGAAATTGTTAGGATTGGTACTTCTACGACTTCTATCCAATTTGCGTAATAAACGTCTTTTTTGTTTCTCCAATAAAGGTACTTCTGGCGCAAGTTGTTGGATGAAAACGGTTTTTTCTGAAACAACTGCAATGGTAGAAGGACCAATGTCAATACCTACTCGTTTTTGTTTTTGATAGGCATGGCGAAAGGCTCCTGTAGATGGAATTCTCTTTGCAGGAGGAATCCCATCCATCACGAGTTGTACGTAAAAAGTATGAATTCCACGAATCACTTTTTTGACTAGACGACAATATTTAATGGTATGAAGAGCAAGGGATTCTTCTACAAATAAATCTTGTTTGCGAATACGAACAGGGAGGGTTAATCCATTCCAATAGACAACATTCTCTTTAAATCGAATGCCTGCTTTATTAGATTTCCCTTCTACAGAATGAAGCATTCCGTAACGTTTAAAGTGTGCTTTGCTCCCTTTAAATAGAACATCCTGAACCGCTTTCCAGACAGTAGAGGCGATTTTCTGGGAAGTATTGCTATCTATATGTTTTTTATAGTTATGTTGATGCTTTTTAATATACGCATGCAGTTGATTTTCACTTAATCCAAAAGATTGACGAATGTTATTTAATTCTTTTGCGGTCTGCTTCAATTCTTTTGTATCATTAGATTTTTTCGCTTTTTGGTAGCAACGTAATTGTTTTCGATAGTGTTTTGATTCCTGCATGAAAGTATATTGTTTTACTGCATAAGACAAAGTCGTATTATAGAGTGTACGGGCAATTTCAAAACGTTTTAATAGGATATCCTTTTGCCATGTATCTATAAGTAACTTGAGTTCAATAATAAAACAATCTTTTTTCGATTTCATCATTACCCGTCACTCCTTTATTTTTTGATTATTCACAATATACAACGAAAACATATGTTCTGTAAAGAAAAAAGCACTTCATTCCTCCCACCTCTGAAGAAGTGGGCTTCCTGAAGCTCAATTCTGTGAATTAGAAAGAAAAGACATTTCTACTTTTGTTTGATATCCATCCATTATATCGCACCTCTAAACTTTATTTTTTCTAAAAAATTATCAGTTGTGTTGATTAACCATTTTTATACAATCAGTTAAAATGGAAATATACCGGCAAATTAGTAATAAAAAATCCTTTTATCACTCAATGATAAACCTAATTATTAGGTAATTACAATTATCTTCACATAAAAAATCCAGGCTCGAATTAATAGCGACCCTGGATTTTTTGTTTATGCGTGTTCGTTTGTTAGCCCTGACATCTATAGCTTACCATGTCATTCTAAACAAATTCTAAACAAATCGTATAATTTACCATTTACCTAATACATCTAACCTATCTTTATATAATAAAGTTTTTCAAATCAAGACTTATCCTGATTTAAATGATGCGATATGCCACTGCTCTCTATTTGTATCAAAAGATAGGAAGACTTAACTTACAGTACTCAAATACACACTATCCTTCACATTTAAGATCATCATGGACATGGAGTGGTTATAAGATTAATTTAAAATATTTAAGAGTTGGTACTATATATTTTGAATTATACATATTTTCAAGCTCAGACTTTGTTACCCATTTAATATCAGTCACTTCATCTTCTTGTAGTACTGTTTCTGTAATTTCAAAATTTTGGTCAAAAAGCCATACATCGTAAAAATCATTGTACGTATCCCTACGTTCACTCTTTATCATTTTACCGTTCAACCTAGATAAATTTATCCCGATTTCTTCTTTTACTTCTCTTATAACACCCTCGAGACTGCTTTCACCAGCTAAAATAGAACCTCCTGGACATTCCCATAAATTAGGGTGAGATTTATCCCGATGTCTTTTCGTTAAAAGAATTTCACCCTTATTATTCCTTATCCATACATGTACAACTATATGATAATCACCATCTGCTAACTTAGCTCCACGTACATGACTTTTACCTGTTTTATTTCTATTCTTATCGTAAACATCCCAAACTTCCATGAACGACCTCCTACACTCCATCTTAAAATCATGAAAACATATTCTCTTACACAAAGAGGATTAGTATCATTCTTTATTAAGGTGTTTCATATATGATTTGTCCCATTTGTGTGACGTCATAATCACCTAGTGCAGCTACTGCTGATTGGAAATCTGGTGAATTTAAAATCTCTTTTACTGATTCAATCAGTTGTTGATTTTCAAGTGTTTTTAAAAGGACGATATCGTAACGTTCTCTAATAAGTGGTATAAAATCAACCTCTATGAGTTTAGATATTTTTTCAATGCCTATTCCAATATCCGCATACCCATTTGCCACAGCAGAAGCCACATCGATATGGCTCATTTCTTCTTCGTTATACCCTTCAATCGAGGATGAAGATATATGGTGAATGCGTAATTGTTCATCTAATAAAGTACGAGCACCTGAGCCTTTCTCACGGTTCATCAATTTTAGTGATTTGGTCTTAAAATCTTCAAATGATTGAATTTGCAATGGATTTCCTTTTTGAACATAAAAGCCTGCTCGGCGTGAAATCAGATTGATGAGAATATAAGAATGGCTCACAAAAATCTTTTTCAAATAAGGCGTATTATAGTTCCCCGTATCACCGTCGTACAAATGTAAACTAGCAATATCACATTCTCCGTTATACATCGCCATGACACCATTAAAGCTACCTTCATGTGAGCGCAATACTTTATTTGATTGCTTTTTCTCAATATATTTCCCTAATAAGTCTAATACTAAATCTTGTCCACTAATAATAATTTTTTTATTTTTTGTCGTAATAGTAGTAGATGTAGTAGACGGAGTAGGAGTTGCTCCAGTTTTGCTCTTTTGAATATACAATTGTAAATCTGTTCTATCTACTCGCATTTGTCGACCTACACGAAAAACAGGTAAATCTCCCTTTTTCACCAAGTCATAGATCGTTAATTTCGAAACTTTTAATAGTTGTGCAACCTCTTCAATCGTATAGGAATGTTCATGTGACATGTAAAAAATCTCCTCCTATGCTTCTATTGATTACTATACTAACGTAATTATGTTTTTTTAACATCTTGAAAGTTTTAAACGACTTGGTATTTCTTTTTTAGACATAACTCATTATAATTAGTTATGTCTTGTTATAACGAGTTATAAAAGGAGTAAAATTAAAGTGAAAAAGTTTTACAGTTTATTAGCCTCATTATTACTACTTGTTGGCATTTTAGCAGGTTGTGGTAGCCAAGGAAGCAACACGAAAACAAACGAACAAGTTGAATTAACGATTTCCGCAGCAGCTAGTTTACAAGATTCACTAGAAGAACTTCAAAAAAACTATGAAAAAGAACATGCTAATATCAAAATCACCTATAACTTTGGTGGCTCTGGAGCATTACAACAACAAATTTTACAAGGTGCTCCTGTAGATCTTTTCTTTTCAGCAGCAGAAGATAAGTTTGATGGACTAGTAGAAAAAGGGTTAATTGACAATAAACAAGGAACTGACCTTTTAGCTAATGAATTAGTTTTAATCGTTCCTAAGAAAAATGAAAAACAGATTCAATCTTTTGAGGACTTAACGAAGGCTGATAAGATTGCCGTTGGTACACCCGAAACGGTGCCCGCTGGCAAGTATGGTGTAGAAACATTGAAAAACATGAAACTTTGGGAAGATCTAGAATCAAAAGTTGTGTATACAAAAGACGTACGACAAGTACTTACTTATTCAGAAACTGAAAATGTTGATGCAGGTATCGTTTATAAAACAGATGCCCTTGTTTCAGACAAAGTCGATGTCGTTGCAACAGCTAAAGGAGATACACATACACCTATTATTTATCCTGTAGGTGTTATCAAAGATAGTAAGCATGTAAAAGAAGCGGAAGATTTTTATAACTATTTACAAAGTGATGAAGCGATGAAGGTATTTAAAAAATACGGCTTTCAAGGAGCTCATTAATCAATGAGTACTGATTTCTGGTCACCTCTTAAACTTTCTATTGAGATTGCATTTGTGTCTGGAATCATTGTTATAGTAGCAGGTATTCTACTTGGTAAATGGATGGCGAAACGCAATTTCAAAGGAAAATTATTTCTTGAAACGGTACTACTTTTACCATTGGTATTACCTCCTACTGTAGTAGGTTTCCTTCTAATTATTATTTTTGGCAAAAACAGCGTGTTTGGTAGCTTGATTACATGGCTTTTTAACCAACCCGTTATGTTCACATGGTGGGCGGCAGTTATCGCCTCTACTGTTGTGGCATTTCCTTTAATGTATCAATCAGCAAAAACTGGCTTTGAAGCAGTTGATGCGGACATCGAAAATGCTGCACGTGTTGATGGTGCTAACGAATGGCAAGTATTTTTCTTCGTTTCAATCCCTCTTACATTAAAAGCAATTGTGTCAGGTGGGATTTTAAGTTTCACACGTGCTTTAGGTGAATTCGGTGCAACTTTAATGTTTGCAGGAAACCTTCCAGGCAAAACGCAAACTACGCCACTAGCTATTTATATGGCGATTGAATCGGGGAACATGTCACTCGCTTGGTCTTGGGTGATCTGTATGATAGTTATTTCATTCCTTATGCTTCTGAGCGTTCATCTATTGAAAGCATAAAATATATACGAACTAAACTCTACCAACTGTATATTACCCTTAATATGGGAACAAATCTAAGAGCATGTTTTGAAAAAAGATTGATCAAAACATGCTCTTATTTAATGTGAGTTTAGGAATTATATTTATCTGTGAATATTTTTAGCGCCCCTAATATCACTACTAAAGGGATTAGCACTAGCGCAAATCTAAGAAAGTAAATATCAAAGAGGAAACTAATGACAATGATGGGTAATCCAATCATAAGTACCATTGATGCGAATTTAGTATAACGGATTACTTCATTCGATAACTCTGGTTCCTCTTTATACATCCATCTTTTCCCAAACAATAAGCTTTCTTCAGGATCATAATAAGACCAAATTACCAAACCATATATGGGAATCATTAAAATAAAAAATAAAATCTTTTCAGCCATAAAATCCCACCTTGATCATTTATCACTATTTTACTATCCTTTCATCATATTCTGCTTCGTTACAAAAATTCACAATCTCCATCGTCAGATAAACATGAATATCCGACAAAAAAATTATTTTACCCCTAAGAAATAGAAGAAAGATAATTTTCATTAAGCTTTATTTAATCTTTTTTACAAAACTATACCAACGACACTTTTCTTTTTACCCTCCACTAATTGGTGGAATAAAGGCGATTGTGTCCCCTTTTTTTATAATCGTTGAATCTGTTGCAAATTCCTCATTGACCGCTGTCATAACATGTTGTAAAGAAACTTGTGGATATTGAGTTTCCATCCATTCTTTAATTTGTCCAACTGTACAGTCTTCCAGCTCTACACATAATTTTGACTCACCGATGATTTCTTGTAAGTGAGCAAACAATAAAATGTTAATCACACAATTCCTCCTCATTGATTGATGGATTTCCTTTTGGATAAGGGACATTTTCTAATTGATCACCAATCCATTCGGTGCCATCTTCCCAATGCTCTTTTTTCCAAATAGGCACAATTTGTTTAATACGGTCAATAGCAAATTCATTTGCTGCATAGGCCATTTTACGATGTGGTGATGAAACCGCAATGACTACGGCAATATCCGAAATTTCTAAATGACCCACACGATGTGTAATGGCTACTTGCGCTTCTGGCCATTGCTCTTGTATTTCTTTGGAAATTTGTTCAAACATTTTAATGGCCATAGGTGGATAGGCTTGATATTCCAAATGTAATGTTTTCTTTCCTTTCGTCATTTCACGTACTGTTCCGATGAAAACAGTGATCGCTCCAGCGTTTCGATCTGTTACTTTTTGTCTAACTTCCTCAACATCAATTGGTTTATCGATGATTTCAAACAACGACGTAGTCATGATTTTCTCCTCATTTCATGTATTCAATTATGCCTCGGCATAATTGCGTCCGGAATCGGCTTTGTGCTTGAACAAAGAACTCCTTTCCGATTCTGTGACATCCGCCGGAGGCTTTAACTTCTTTCAGCAGGTGTATGGATCCCCGTTGAAAAATAACTTAAATCCACATTTATCTCATCACTATAAAGGTGGGAGACTTCTGATGAAAGAAGTTAAAAATTTCATGTATTGTGCTTTTTCATGAATTGAAAAAGTTGGATAGTCTAATGGTTTATCTAGTGGGTAGGTTGGCCAATAAAGAACACAGACGATATTGGTTACTTTTTGTAGCAAAGATTGATCTTCTGCTTGTCGTAAAAGAACAACCTTCGAATAGTGTTCGTTTTTATATCCCTCGATTAAAATGATATCCATTTTAATTGATTCATAAATAGCTAGTATATCAGCAAGTTGCCAGTTACTTTGGTGAATACTCATGCGCAAAGTACCTTCTCCTTCAACTGCTGTCACACTTGCGCCAGCCTTCTCATGACGAACACTGTCTTTCGAACTTTCTATCATAGGAATACCACCATGTCCATGGTGCTTGATCGTCCCTACACGAAAACCTTCAGTGGTGGCTTGTGTAATGAGTTGTTCCATTAATGTCGTCTTCCCACTATTTTGATAGCCTACGATTTGTAAGATTTTTCGATGTTGCCCCATGGCCACTCACTTCCCTGCAAATCTTCTAACAATAAGACAGCTACTTGCATGCCTTTTTCGTAGCCGCGTGACCCGCCCGGTAATACAATAAAGGCATTGGCTTCTGCTAAAGAAGAAACTGCACTAGATTTATCAAAACCAGAAGGAACAGCAACTAATTGACCGTTTTCGTAAGAAGCACTAGCACGTACAAAACGGGTAAACGGATTCGGTTTTTTAAAGTCTGCACCTAAAACAGCCTGCTCTCTGCGTATATGTGGTTGTTTATTACCAAATGCTGTTCGAATAATAGGTCGTGTAAATAGTTCAAAGCCAACATAGCAAGCTGATGGATTACCTGAAAGGCCAAATAATAACTGACCGTTTCGAGCAGCAACAGTTGTTACACTACCTGGTCGCATCGCTACTTTATTAAAAAGTACTTTGGCATCAATGGCTTCATAAATGGCAGGTAAGTAATCATAATCACCTACTGAAACCCCTCCTGTTGTAATCAATATGTCTACTTCCTGTAGAGCTTTCTCAACTACATCAATACACAAATTTAGATCATCGGTAAGTTTACCAAAATATTTGAAGGTTGCCCCAGCACGTTCAATTTGTGCCATGATCATGTATGCATTACTATTACGAATTTTCCCTGGCTGTAAAGATTCACTTGGTTCTAATAATTCACTTCCTGTTGCAATAACGCCTACGATTGGTTTTCGAAAAACAGGTACTTGATCATAACCAAAAGTAGCAAGTAATGCGACAACACCCGGATTGATAGCTTGTCCTTTTTCAATAAGGATGGCACCTTTTTGAACGTCCTCTCCTTGGTATGAAATATTTGTTCCTGTTGCATAAGAGCGTTTAATCGACATATACATTTGATTATCTTCTTCAAATGTATGCGCTAATTCTAGCATAACGACTGCATCGCATCCTTTTGGGATAGGAGCTCCTGTCATAATGCGCACCGCTTCTTGATGACCTACTATGTCCTCAAATACATAGCCCGCGCCAATCTCTCCGACTACTTTAAAGGTTACTGGATTTTCAGAATTTGCTTCTTGACTATCAACCGAGCGAATAGCATAACCATCATAAGGTGAACGATCAAATGCTGGTACATCTTGGTCAGCAGCAATATCTTCTGCTAAAAATCGTCCATGTGCTTGCAATAGTGAAACAATCTCTATTTTTTCTTGGAATGCAAACTCCATTACACGTTGAACAGCTTCACCCACAGCAATTGGTTTTCTTTTCTCTAACATTTGGAACACTCCTTTATCCGAGTAAACGATAATAAATGGTTTTAGCTTTTTGTAAATCTTGTATACCATGAATAACAACACGACCATCCTGGAAAATCACCAGTCGATAATCTTCCGCTTGGCAAGATAGTAAGTAGTGATTTTTTTGAATATCTCCATAAGGACGAAGTTGGACAGCAAGCTGCTCAAAATTATAGTGAATCGGTTTTGGTGGACGGATTTGAATGGCATCACGACCACATAAAATATCTAATTTTGTTTGATTTTCATAGGACAAATACGGATATGTCGGGTTTTTTCCACAAGATGGACAATCACTTTTACGTATTTTGTCCACGTTTATTTCATAGTGTTGATTTTGCCAAACATCAAAAGTTAAATAACTTTTTCGTAAGGATTCTTCATCGCCTACTAAAAGTTTGAAAACCTCCGCTACTTGATACGCCGCTACGATTTGAACTGTTGGACTGATAATACCAACTGTATCGCATGTCATCCCTGTGTTGGGCATTGCAGCTAGCAAACAATGTAAACAAGGTGTTTTACCTGGCACAATCGTATAAGTAGCACCGTAACTACCAACACAAGAACCATAAACCCATGGAATTTGATATTTTTGTGCAAGGTCGTTCATCATAAAGCGAATATCAAAGTTATCCGTTGCATCCACCATAACATCTACATCTACAAGCAGTGATATTATTTGCTCTGTACTTGCATCGAGTATATATTCGTTGATTTCCACCTCTGAGTTAATACTTTTTAGTCGTTTTTTGGCAGCGATTACTTTAGGGACTTTTTCCTGTGCATCTTGCTCGGTATATAGTTGCTGTCTTTGTAAATTACTCCACTCCACATAATCACGATCAATAATCGTCAACTTCCCGACGCCTGCCCTCACAAGAGCCTCTGCGCTAGCACTACCTAAAGCACCAACCCCTATCATCAGGACATGTTTTTGTTTAAGTAGTTGCTGCCCTTTTTCTCCGATTGGGCTAAATAATTGTTGTCTAGAATATCTATTATGCATAAACGTTTTTGCCTTTCTTTCTAAGAATTTTAGTTTGACCTTTTCATTTATAGCTTTATAATAAAAGCAATGTTTTTCAGCAAAAACAAAATCAACTCTATAAAAGGAGGTCCTTTATCTTGCACCCCACACATAGTCAACTTCCAATACGAGCTGCCATTTTAACTGTGAGTGATACACGCACAAAGGCGGATGATCACGGTGGTCAGCGTATTCAATCGTTACTTCAAGAGGCTTCATTCGATTTAGCAGACTACCAAATGACAAAGGATGAACCACTCGAAATCTCAAAACATGTGGAAAAATGGTGCGTTGATCACACTATCAATACAATTATCGTAACAGGTGGAACAGGATTTACACCAAGAGACCAAACTTATGACACGATTCTTCCTCTTTTTGAAAAAGAAATGATGGGATTTGGTGAATTGTTTCGAACACTAAGCTATGAAGAAATCGGACCAAAAGCCATGTTTAGTCGTGCTACTGCAGGTAGTCGCAATAAAACGGCTATCTATGTGTTGCCAGGCTCCACAAATGCCGTGACACTTGCCATGACAAAACTGATTCTTCCTACTGTTCAACATTTCGTCGGCGAGTTGAATCGCGTATGAAAATGGCTGGTGTTGTCTTAGCAGGTGGTCAATCTTCCCGGTATGGTCAACCGAAAATGTTTGAATTGTTTGCTGGTCTACCTTTGTATAAGCACAGTCTCATAGCCTTACAAAAAAATCAACTACAGCCTTTGATTATTGCTACTAATGCTAGCTTGCAATCGAAGTTTGTAGAAGAAAATGTCCAATGGATCATCGAAAAACAGCCTCATCAAGGACCTCTGTTTGCCTTGCATAATATTATGACTAATTTCCCAGATGTTGAGTGGTTTTTTGTAATAGCTAGTGATATGCCTTTTATCAATGCAGAATTCGTCCAAACGATGCTCACATTTATCGATGATCGTTATGATGCCATCGTTCCTAAACAAGGATCGAGATTACAACCTCTTGCTGCTTTATATCGACGTCGTGCTTTACCAAAAGCAAATCAATTAGTCCAACAAAACAAGAGAAGTATGAAAGCCTTGTTAGAGCAGCTTCAAGTATGTTATGTTCCATTTGATGACGAAAGCTCAACATTTATCAATATCAACTCGCAACAAGATTGGCTACAAACATTTGAAAGGAAATCTAATAATGAGTAATTTTACACACTGGAACGAAGAAGGTCGTCCTAAAATGGTCGACATTTCAGAAAAAACAAGCACAAATCGCACAGCCATCGCTCGTAGTACGATCACTTTATCCGATGAAGTCTATCAAGCTATCCAACAAGGAGTCATTAAAAAAGGCGACCCTACACATGTAGCACAAATTGCTGGGATTATGGGTGCTAAAAAAACTGCCGATATTATCCCAATGTGCCATCCGATTATGTTACAAGGGACAGATCTTCAATTTGACTATATAAAAGCAAAGGTTGGTTACGAGCTACACATTCAAGCTACTGTGAAATGTAGTGGTAAAACAGGTGTCGAAATGGAAGCACTAACTGCTGTATCCATTGCCGCACTGACTTTTTATGATATGTGTAAAGCCGTTGACAAATCTATGGTCATTAAAGAAACATACCTTGTTGAAAAAACAGGCGGAAAAAGTGGCACCTTTGTGCATAAATAAACATCAAATCAATTTCGCCTTGGCGTAATTGCGTCCGGATTTTGAATTGTGCATGCACAATTCATTCCTTTGAAAATCCGTGACACCCGCCGGAGGCTTTATCTTCATTCAGCAGGTGTCTTTTGTACCGAAAGCGTAGCGACAGGTACAGGTACTTGGACACCCACTGAAAAGGAACTCATACGCATCCATATCACCACATTCTAAGGCGGGAGTTTTCTGCTGAATGAAGATAAAATCCGGCATTTTTATGCCGATTTTTTTCTGTTTTTTTACATAGCCAACCCAAAGTAATTCCTCTCTATTGCGTCTAACCACCGATGTGTGACATTTCAATTTTTGAGTTTTTTCTTTTTTTCATTGTCTGTTCATTTCGTTCATCCGAATAGCGATCTTTTCTATTTTCCCAAATAGTTGAAATGCATTGGGTGATGGCTTCATCATCTACTCCTGACCTTAATAATTCTCGTAGGTTCGTACCCTCTGTTGCGAATAAACAAGTATATAGTTTTCCTTCTGCAGAAATACGAGCACGCGAACAGGTTGAGCAAAAAGAATCGGTTACAGATGATATCACACCAATTTCGCCCTGAGCATCTTGATATTGATAACGCGTCGCTACTTCCCCTTTATAATTTGGGTCAACAGGAAGCAAAGGAGAAAATTGATGAACTTGGTCAACGATTTCTTTCTTCGACACAACGTCATCTAGCCGCCAACCATTCGAATTACCGACATCCATATATTCAATATAACGAAGAATATGCTGTTTCTCTTTAAAAAATTGTGCCATCGAAACGATATCTTGTTCATTTTTTCCTTTTTGAACTACCATATTGATCTTTACTTGTAAGCCCGCTTCTGCAGCTTTTTCGATACCTTCTAGTACCGTTGTCACTTTTCCTCGATGGCCATTCATCTCAAAAAAACGTTCCTCATTTAATGAATCAAGGCTAATAGATACTCGTGATAATCCTGCTTTTGCTAAATCAGTTGCATATTTTTTCAATAAAGTGCCATTAGTTGTTAAGGCAATTTCCTCTACTCCAACTATGCGGTGAATACGTTCAATTAGTTGTGGCAAATCACGACGTAGTAAAGGCTCACCACCCGTAATGCGTACTTTTTTCACACCTAATGAAACGAAAATCTTTACTAATCGTTCGATTTCTTCAAAACTCAATACTTTATCGGACGGTAAAAAAGCATAATCTGGACCAAATACTTCTGCAGGCATGCAATATTGACAACGAAAATTACAACGGTCTGTCACTGATATCCTTAAATCTCTTAATGGTCTGTGTAGTTGGTCTTGTAGATTAGTAATTGTACTCTCCTCCTTTCATTTTGATCAATTTCGCCTTGGCGTAATTGTGGCTGTCGCTGCGCTTTCGCACAGATAAACATTTGTTGCTGTCGCTGCGCTTTCGCTACAGAAAACAATCCGTGACATCTGCCGGAAGCTTTAATTTATTTCAGCGGATGTTTGGACCCTCACCGAAATAAATTAAAGTGATTCATTTGTAGGTAATTGAATGCGCTCTTTGTGTGTATAGATGTTAAGTGAATTTTGACGAATAAAACCTACCGTCGTAATACCGAGTTGCTCTGCCAATTGCAATGCTAATTCTGTTGGAGCTGATTTAGACAGTACAATTTCACAGCCAATTTTCGACACTTTCAGTAAAATTTCCGAGGAAATCCGTCCGCTAAATACGATAATTTTATCTTGCATGCTAATGTTGTTTCGTAAGCAATAGCCATAAATTTTATCTAGAGCATTATGGCGTCCAATATCCATTCGACTTAATACAATACCATTCACATCACAAAGCGCAGCATTATGAACACCACCCGTTTGTTTGAATACGTCAGCCGAATCTTGCATATCACGCATTAAACGAAAACAATCATCTGGAGTAATGCGCACATGAATACCTTCCATTTTTTTAGATACTAATGCATCATTAGCAAAAACAAAGCCTTGGCGACTCATGCCACAACAAGATGTAATGTATCGTTTATTTTGAATTTGTTGAAAGTAAGGATTCACATGCTTTGTTTTAACGTGTACAAAACCTTCTTTTTCTTGGTGCCAAATTTCTTCAATATCTTCGTAATTACGTATAATTCGCTCAGAAGCCAAATAGCCAATAACCATCTCTTCTACATACTCAGGTGTGCAAACCATCGTCACAAATTCTTGCTGATTAATCTTCACTGTAACAGCGTATTCTGTGACAACGATATCTTCCATTTCTTTGATTTGATTACCTTCAACGCGTATTATTTCTCTTGCTACTGCTTTTTCCATCTGGCATCCCCTTTATTCACTAATAGTATCTTCAAAAACAAATACAGAAATAGCAAAATCTTCTTCAATTTTGATATCTGAAAATAAATGGAGTAACTTACTGCCCATCAATTCTTCCATGCCTTCCGGAGGTGATTTAGTATACAAATCTTGAATCATCTTTGTACGTGCAGCATGAACCATTGTTAAACCTTCAGGTGTACTCGCAATAAATTTTTCTGTCGGTGTGATATTACCATATAAAGTTGACACAGCCATGTTCTCGACGAAAACAGTATGAATACGCTCTGGTCCTTTCCCAAATATATCTTTGCGTAGTTTTCGAATAATGTCGTTGAATTCATGCACTTTTTTTGACATTTTAATATTTCTCCCAACGTAATTAAACTTTTATATCTTATGTCATAGGGGTCACCCTTACAGTTTGTTAATAATATAGCAACTTGACAAAAAATTAAAGAGAAAATACCTGCTGATAAGTATTCACAATTGATAAAATTTATTATAATTATTGTCCATTTTTACTGAAAGGGCTATAATAAATGATAACGCAAATGGAATTAAAGTATTTCGATTCTTATGTCATGGTTTTTTCAAATGAAGTTGAACTATTCGCATAGTGGGTTTTAATATTTGAATTCTATTGTTATATTGAATAAAAAATAAAAGTAGATTGAGTTTTTAGCAAGGCCTGTTAAGAATTTTATCCACCATGACAAATCAGCATGTAATATACGTGCCGTTTCATGGTGGTTTTTTTTATTTTTTGAGCAATAACAACACTGACACCTCGTAATAAAGGATTCTTCATCTACTATGGTGTAGAAATTTGATAAATCGGGAAATAGAAGTATAACAAGACATCTTTAACTAAAATCATCAACTCAAAATTCTATTCCCGTTTTATCCTAAGTATTAACCTGTTGTCATATAAGTCATCTAAGAACAAAAGGAGGAAATCACCTTGACTAAAATTAACATTAATGGCGTACCGTATGATGTAGCAGAGGGAGCTACAATACTTGATACCATTAATCAAAATGGCATCGCCCATCCACAAATTTGTCATGTACCGTCTGTTGATCCTATCGAAACTTGTGATACATGTATCGTCGAAGTGAATGGACAATTAGTTCGCTCTTGTTCAACAAAAGCAGTAAACGGCATGGATATCCAACTTACTTCTGATAAAGCGAAAGCTGCACAAACAGAAGCGATGGATCGTTTACTAGAAAATCATTTACTGTACTGCACAGTTTGTGATAATAACAACGGAAATTGTACATTACACAACACAGCAGAATTAATGGAAATTGAACATCAAAAATATCCTTATCAACCAAAAGTTGAACCTCACGAAGTAGACATGTCGCACCCATTTTATCGATACGATCCAAACCAATGTATCGCATGTGGACAATGTGTAGAGGTTTGTCAAAACTTACAAGTTAACGAAACATTATCTCTTGACTGGGAAGCTGAAAGACCAAAAGTAATTTGGGATGAAGGCGTTGCCATTAACGATTCTTCATGTGTAGGCTGTGGGCAATGTGTTACCGTTTGTCCATGTAATGCATTAATGGAAAAATCAATGCTTGGTGAAGCTGGTTTTATGACTGGGCTTAAGCAAGAAACATTAGATCCGATGATTAGTTTAATTAAAGAAGTCGAGCCTGGCTATAGCGGTATCTTTGCTGTTTCTGAAGTCGAAGCTGCTATGCGTAGTAAACGTACGAAGAAAACAAAAACAGTTTGTACTTTCTGTGGAGTAGGTTGTTCGTTCGAAGTTTGGACAAAAGACCGCAAAATTTTAAAAGTGCAACCTTCTGAAGGTCCTGTAAATGCTATTTCTACTTGTGTAAAAGGAAAATTCGGTTGGGACTTCATCAACTCTGAAGAACGAATTACAAAACCATTAATTCGTAAAAATGATGCATTTGTTGAATCTTCATGGGATGAAGCTCTTGACTTAATTGTTACTAAACTAGGTGGCATTCAAAAAGAACACGGTTCTGGTTCTGTCGGCTTTATTTCTTCTTCAAAAATTACAAACGAAGAAAACTACTTAATTCAAAAAATGGCACGTCAATTATTCGAAACAAACGACGTTGATAACTGCTCACGCTATTGTCAATCTCCAGCTACAGATGGCCTACTACGCACAGTTGGTATAGGTGGCGACGCTGGAACGATCAAAGATATCGCAAAAGCTGGCCTTGTTATTATTGTTGGGGCAAACCCTGCAGAAGGTCACCCTGTTTTAGCTACTCGTGTAAAACGTGCCCATAAGTTACACGGTCAAAAATTAATTGTTGCCGACGTTCGTAAACATGAAATGGCTGAGCGTTCTGATATTTTCATGCGCCCAAAACAAGGAACAGACCAAGTATGGTTAATGGCCGTTACAAAATATATGATCGATCAAGGTTGGCATGATGAAGCCTTCATTAAAGAGAACGTGCACTTCTTTGATGATTTTAAAGATGTACTTGAAACATACACACTAGAATATGCAGAAAAAGAAACGGGCATTTCAAAAGAAACGTTGATAAATGTTGCTGAAATGATTCGTGATGCTGACGGTACATGTGTACTTTGGGGTATGGGTGTTACACAAAATACAGGTGGCTCCTATACATCAGCTGCAATTTCTAACCTACTTCTAGCTACTGGTAACTATCGTCGTCCAGGTGCAGGTGCCTACCCTCTTCGTGGTCACAACAATGTTCAAGGTGCTTGTGATATGGGGACACTACCAAATCTATTACCAGGTAATCAAAAAGTAATAGACGACGAAGCACGTAAGAAATTTGAAGAAGCATATGGTGTGAAAATTAAACCTGAACCAGGTCGTACGAATATGGCAATGTTAGATGCTATCATGGAAGGTAAAATGAAAGCAATGTATTTAGTTGGCGAAGATATGGCACTTGTAGATTGCGATGCTAACCATGTAGATAAAGTACTTTCACAATTAGACTTCTTTGTTGTACAAGATTGCTTCCTTTCACGTACAGCACAATATGCGGATGTTATTTTACCAGCAGCACCTTCTCTTGAAAAAGAAGGTACTTTCACGAATACAGAGCGTCGTGTACAACGACTATATCAAGTATTACCAACACTAGGTGAATCAAAAGCCGATTGGGAAATCCTTCAATTAGTAGCACGTCGCCTAGGTGCTGACTGGAATTACAGTCACCCAAGTGAAATCTTTGCTGAAATGGCTAGTCTTGCTCCATTCTTCTCGCAAGCGAACTATGATGTATTAGAAAATTGGGGTAGCTTCTGTTGGGGTAGCCATGATGGTAAAGACACACCTTTACTATATGAGGATGGCTTTAACTTCCCTGACAAAAAAGCTCGTTTTGCTTTAAATGATTGGATCAGACCGGTTGAATATGAAGCGCAATATGATTGCCATATTAACAACGGTCGTATGCTTGAACACTTCCATGAAGGTAATATGACAAATAAATCAAAAGGTATTCAATCGAAAGTACCTGAAATTTTTGTTGAAGTATCACCTGAACTTGCAAAAGAACGCGGCATTGAAGATGGAGCTCTTCTTCGTTTAGTGTCTCCTCAGGGTGCATTAAAATTAAATGCCCTAGTGACAGATCGCGTACAAGGAAATGAACTATTCTTACCAATGAACTCTGTTAGCAAAGATTCAGCGATTAATTTCTTAACGGGTCAAGCTGGAGACATCAATACATCGACACCGGCGTATAAACAAACAAAAGTACGCGTTGAAGTATTGAAACAAAAAGGAAAATCGCCACTTCCTAGAACAAACCCGCGTTATAAAAAACGTCATCCACAAAATGGTGTTGAGGTACAACGTAAATGGAATCGTCCTGGCTACGTTCACTTAACAACTAACGAAAGGGAGTGATTTCATGGCTGCACCAATTACGACAATTCAAAAAGCGCAAAAAACAGAAGAACAACTAAAGGAAGAAAAGTTAGAGAATTTAAAGGAACTTCTTTCTGAGAATGAAGAAATGGTTAACCAGGTCTTTACGATCATGGCAGAATTAAATGATATTGGAGCACTAGAAGCAGCTACGAAACTACTTGAAGCAAAAGAAGATGTTGCCCATATTGCACTTGGTCAATTAACTCGCAAGCCTGTTACAAATATCATCAACAACTTAATGGGTGTTGCGGGCGCATTAACCGAACTGAATCCAGAAACAACAACAAAGCTTATTGAAAGCTTAAATGTTGGCTTAGATGAAGCGAACAAAGCCGTTGAATCTGATGAAAAAGTTAGTGCCTTCAAGTTGTTAAAAATGTTAAACGATCCTGATGTTAATCGTGCTGTAAATTTTGGCGTTCACTTCTTAAAAGGGCTTGGCAAAGGCCTAAAATAGGAGGATGGTTTCTTTATGCTAACGAACGAGCACATTTTAAAAACTTTGCAGAAAATTGATGACCCAGAGCTTCATAAAAGCATCGTTGACTTGAATATGGTACGTAATATTCAAGTTAACGGTACGGATATCTCACTTGATATTGTCTTGACTATTCAAGGTTGTCCTTTAAAAGCTAAAATTCAACAAGATGTTGAAGAAGCGTTAAAAGCTATCGGTGCATCAAAAGTCTCCATCACATTTGGTGCTATGACAGATGACGAACGTCGTAGTTTAACAGCTTCTTTAAAATCACAAAATGCTACGGATAAAGGTATGCCTAAAATGCTTCTACCCGATTCTGGTGTCAAATTTATTGCAGTTACTAGTGGTAAAGGGGGCGTCGGTAAGTCTACTGTGACGATTAACTTAGCAGTATCCCTTGCCCGTCTTGGCAAACGTGTAGGTATTTTAGACGCCGACATATATGGATTTAGTATTCCTGCCATGATGAAGATTCATCAAAAACCAACGATGCTTGACCAAACAGCTATTCCTGTTGTTAGTCATGGTGTAAAAATCATGTCGATGGGCTTTTTCACAAACGAAAACCAGCCTGTTATGTGGCGTGGTCCAATGCTGAACAAATGGATTCGCAACTTCCTTGTCAATACACATTGGGATGAACTAGATTATCTCCTTATAGATTTACCACCTGGTACAGGAGATGTAGCCATTGATATGGCGGCAATGATTCCACAAGCACAAGAAATTATTGTCACAACACCGCACCTTGCAGCTTCCCATGTTGCTTCTCGTGCAGGTCTAATGGCTCAACATACGAAACACTCGATTCTTGGTGTTGTTGAAAACATGGCTTACTTTGAAAATGCGAATGGTGAAAAGAACTATCTATTCGGTCAAGGTGGCGCCGAAAAATTGGCAGATGAGCTTCAAACAAGTATCATTGCTCAAGTTCCATTTGCGCAACCTGAGGAAAATACAGGTTCTTCCGTATACGACGAAGACTCTATTATCGGAGAAGTATTTACACACCTTGCAGAAGATATTATTTTTTAATAAAACAATAAAAACCCTTGCCTCGTTCTTACACGAGACAAGGGTTATTTTAGTGTAGTAAGGTTCTGACGAAACACTCCCCTACTATTTAGTTCAATAACCAGCCTTTTTTAAAACCTGCATAAAATAAAAACGATACGTATTTTTAACGAAAGAATCTAAAGGTAGCCCAACATTTAATTGATACTTTGTAAAAATAAAATAAAAACGCTTATCCCATTTTAAACGCAATAATTCTCCAGCATCTTCACCGTATTTCTCTGTAAATTCCTCAATTAAAGGTTCAATCATATAGTAGCAATAGTCCTTTAAGTTTGCGAGGGCTTCTATATCTTTGTCCTTTTGAAAACGCGTAATCCAATCTTCTAATTGTTCGTTCATTGTAAAATCCATCTCTCTTTATATTGAGTTTCTTCCTATTATATTATAACTCTTTTTATAAGCTTTCGTTTCTTAAATATTTTGTTTTGGGTTGATAAAATAATAAGCTTTATACCTATTCAATATGTAAGATGCTCACATAATGAATAATAGTTTGTATCCCCTTTATAATCGATCAAATACGTTCTTATAGTATGACTACGATGAACACTTATGATCATTTATTGGAAGAAACTATTTAAAGAGCGAGTACTTATGTAAAAAACTTTTCATCATTGGGTTAGGAGTCCGAAAACTCATGAAAGTTTTATTGTTATGTCAAAAAGTCAAATAGATTTTTGAATATCAAAATAGCTAATAATATGAAGTGTTAATAAGGATTTTTTTACTACGAAAGTTGAGTTATAATAAAAAGGTTATAGACTTTTAATAGAAGGAGTAATTACATGGCTGGAAAACAAATTAACCCAATGTTAATTCAAGCATTAACAAATCAAGAAATCACTGAAATCCCATCATCCCCTACGTTCAAGAATTTAGGCGGGACATATGTAAAGTCAATCGTCGATAATTTAAAAAAAGTAATGACTCAGCATGAAAAAAATGAAATCATGATGACTTGTAAAAGCTGTAACCAATCAGGCAAATATAATATTGGAACCATGCTCATTAATGTTCCTACAAATAACCAAAATGTACAGAAACCAGAACAACAGTACACTGGGTATTTCCGTTGTAAGCATTGCAATACTGCTGGACAGTGGGAAGAGTCATCAGAGCTATATATGTTTAGCATTGCAGCTCTATTGGCACCCGATAACGAAAATACTCTTGTTCAATTTGGTGAAATGCAACTTTTTGATGGAACTTCACCAAAATATGCTACAGATGGAGAAGAACACCTCTTACATTTAATTTCTTCTTCACCAAGCAACGCGTTATTATGGAATAAACTAGGTAATTTATACATTACTGGTGCGAGACCTGAACTTGCAATGGCAGCCTTCGAAAAATCTATTGCTATCGATCCAAATCAATTTGAGTCACACCTGTCTATTGCCAATATTCTTATAGACATTAAGGATTATCAACATACTATTCATCATTTGCATCAGGTGATGTTATCCGCGGAGCATTATGAGCATCTTGATGCAAATCGTTTAAGAGAATTATTAGCACACGGAATATGCAAAAGTTTCATCGCTTCTACTGAATCAAAACAGAAATATTTACCGCTTCCTACAAAAGAGCAAGTAATGTCAGCTGATAGAGAAATTAATCTAGCTACTCAAGAACTCCTTCAAGGTATTGAACTATATTCTGATGACCTAACTTCATTTTATCCGCTCGCCGAAGCATTTATGGGAAAACGAGCTCAGGAGTTAAATTAGAAGGTTTCACAGGTGAAGTTTTTTAAAATTTTTGGTTATACTCTTAAGCCTGGAATAGAAATCAAAATTTTGATTTAAATTTTCGTCGTTTTGCAAAGTAATGATAAATTTCACCATATCTGATCGTTCAAAAATAGAAGCTTAGATTACTCTATTCATGAAGTTGCCGTACGTATTAAACGCAACCCTTCAACGACTTCAAGCTGCGTCGCCATTAGAATAGTCTAAGTTGTACGTACTATGCTAAAAAACGCTTTAAACCCTACTAAAGGATTTAAAGCGTTTTTTCTCGCGTTTTGCAATTTTAATAATATGAAAGCTTTGCAACAATGCTTACTGGATTCAATATAAAGATAATTATTTATTGAATAGTCGACTCATCACTATAGCATTTATTCCTCATTAAACCATAGTTGATCTTTGTTATCAACGTCGCCATTATAATTGATTAGAATTTCTTCTCCAGCTTTTATATCTTTATAAGCAAAGAAGTCAAATGTGTGATTTTTAAAATTAATCTCATATGTTGCATTTGGTTCATATGAATGATTAAACAACATTCCATAACCAAGAAGGATAGCAGAACGACCTATCCCATACTCAAAAGCGTAATCAGCGAGCAAAGTTTGCTCAATGTATTGATGCTCCTCATTTGGATAAGAAATTACAGGTGCCTCATGTAAAAGCTCTCCTTTTTGGATATCACATGTAGCAAATACCCCTCTATTGAATTCTCCATTACTTAATGGAGATGATTTTACTTCAATCATGTTTGTTCTCCTACTCATTAATAAAATTTTCTTTCTAACTGTAACATTAATTTGAACATTGGGCTCTAAAAAAACAATATTTTTTTAAATTAAATACCTTTATTGTCACAGAATAATGGCTTATCACCATAACGTGTAGTTGATTTCCGTTCCAGCTGGGGGGACGTACGATGAGCCGTTTGTCTTTTCATTTTCTATCCTTGTCAAACGTATTCTCAAAAAAGGTAAAGTCCTCACCCCTTTTATACTAAAGGATTGGAAGCACTTTTCAGTTGGTTTCAACCAGCGTTTCCAACTAAAATCAAGCAGTTATTTTTTGCGGATTTTTTTTACCCATTTTACTTAACCAAATAAATAAAAACACAATGATTAAAATAACCGGGGCTAACTCTTTTGGGAAAAATAGCATTAGAGCAATTCCTACTAGTAAAGGTGTCTTTAAAATAGCGATTGAAGCACTTCCACCTATAACAGCTACGATAAAGAGCATATCTAGTTGTGGAAAAAAAGTCGCGATCGCGTAGCCCTGTAAAATAGAAGCGAATATAACCGGTAAAACATTTCCACCAACCCAACCTGACTTAAAACAAAACTCCATAAAAATCAGTTTTAAAACAGAAGCTAAAATTAAAGTAGCCATCGAAAGTGTCGGTACTAAACTAGGTAAAGCTTGCATAGAAAGTTGGCCGGAAAACAGTAACTTAGGAGCGATTACAGACATCAAACCAATACCAATACCACCGATCACAGCACTTAAAATAATTTTATTGTTAATTTTAGAAAAGAATTTTTTCATTGCTCTTTCCATTAGTTCATAAAGTTTACTAAACAAAATACCAAACAACACAAAAGGAATAAATAAAAACAATTCATCCAATCCCCAATTAGTTTCCCCTAACTTTGTCACAAAAGGAGGTTGATCTGATATTTTAATAAAGAACATAAAGGTCACTATTCCATTAACGATAAATAATATATATAAGAATTTCTTCAATAAAAGCAGTTTTTTCTCTTTAGGAGCCCGCTCAGGATCGTATGGAATAAGGTAGTTATGAGGTAAAGCTAATTTTTTTAGTTTAATTAACCAAGAATCCTGTTTCCATTCGTTGTAAGAAAAATAAAAGTAACGCATTTTATCTCCCTGCCATACCGATAATGCAATAACAGAACTTAATATGGCTGCTGCTGGACCAACACTTGCACCAAAAATTAAAATTAAGAAAGCAATTAAGAAATTAAGACCTACATTGGAATAGTCCATTCTTTGAGTTGTTTTTAATTCAGCAATAGCTTCATTAGCTGTTTTAGGTAGACCGCCCCACTTGTACTTGCTAACACCTACTAAAATACCACCAAAAACACATAAAATTAATGTATAAATAGCGGGTATTTTTAAATCATTGGATACGTCATTCCACAAAAAATCCGCCAAGCCATTAACTAAAATTAAAAAAACAGAAGAAATAAAACCGATTATCCCACTTAAAATTATGCCATAAACAAGTAATCCGCTTATTTTAAAATACTTCTCATTCAAAATAAAATTCACCACTTTTTATACGTATATTAAGATTCTCTTATTGCATTAAGTAACTATATTTATTTGAAATACAAATAATTTTTATAATGCCCATATAACTATACTAGACTTTATGCTGAAAGGGCTAGTATTTTCCTTTCTAAATCCAATCAAACAAACTAATAAATAGATTGCCAGTTCATTTCTTAAATGAGTATCATTCTTCCCGTTTCTTTGCTACTCATATCCCTAACTGAAATAAACCTTTGAGACTATTATCGACTTCTCAACAATAAAATAAAAGCCATCACTTAACGATCTAAGGGCATTTGCGTAAAATCACACGCCAAGTTCTTTTGTTATGTTTCTCAACCGCTCCTATACCTCAACACATTGCTCTGTAGCAAGAATTAGATTGCCTGTGTAAATGATTCATCTGCTCCAACGTCAACCTTCACATGCCCTTTAACTACATCTATCAATCTCATTTGTTATACATTTACTATTTGTCTACCAACTCACAATTTAACATGTTATATTTTCCTTATAAAAGGTTTTTTAGTTAATTACGGTAATAGCGAGTTTTATTGAATAAGAGAAAAGAGGAATCGAATAATGGATACCATCATCTATATGATAAGACATGCAGAATCACCATTTGTTTTCGGTCAAGAACGAACGAGAAAACTATCCAACCAAGGGGAAATAGACGCAAAAAAAGTAACGGCGATAATGAATGTGAAAGAGATCGATTTAGTAGTCTCAAGTCCTTATACAAGAGCAATTCAAACAATCGAAGGAATTGTCGATTCCAAAAATATAGAAGTAAAAGTATTTGAAGAATTAAGGGAAAGGCAATTAAAAGGTGTTTATAAATTACCTGAAGAAGAAATACAACAGGCAATAAAAAAATCCTATGAAGATATTGATTTTAACTTATCGGGCGGGGAATCAGTAAGAGACGTCCAAAATCGAGCTATTCCTATAATAAAAGAACTTCTAAATAATTATGAGACAAAAACAATTATTATAGGAACTCATGGAAATGTTATGACTATTATTATGAATTATTTTAATAAAGAATACGGTTATGATTTTTGGAAAAACACTTCAAAACCAGACATTTACAAGTTGGTATTTTCGGGGGAAAAGCTACAATTAATACAAAGAATATGGGAATGACTAACGAAGAGGCTATTATCACCTTTTCAAAATCCAAAAAAACCTTCAGATATCAAATTAGGGGCTTGTGTGGATATAAAACATACACACAAGTTGTTATGCTTCCTCAATCATTCCTGTAGCTCCAATGTTCCAGATACCTTTTCAATAATGCCTAATTCAACCAATTTTGATACTAAGGGATTTAATTTATGAAATAGCTCAATCAAAAGGACATTCAGTTAATTTATGAGCCTTTGGTTATATTCAATCCACTTTTCCATTTCTCTCTCCACGGCTCGATTTTGCCATTCAAACCAAATTCCAGAACACTCACTACAATGACTGTCTACTCCACTTTTCTCATGCATATCTTTACATGTAAACACAGCCTTTTTACGACAGCTGTAGCAGTAAATTTCTTTATCTTTATCAAATTTCATACCTATCAACTCCAACATTTTACACATATCTCTTTCCATTTTTCACATAAATTATTCTAATTTACAAAGTAATCATTACGGAGGAGGAATAGCATTAAAATGTAGCTTTGACATAAAGTTTAATAAAAATTCGATTTCAAGTATGAAAATAAATCTAAAGAGCATGTTTTGATAAACATTGATCAAAACATGCCCTTATTTAATGTGGCAGATTAAATTCTTTATAAAAAAGTTTGATTATTTTTGAAACCCTTGTTGCACTAAAGAATAACAGGTACATCACCCCTTCTTGGATCAACACACCGATGCAACAACGGTTTTAACATCTAACATACTTGCGTTTGAATCCGATTCTCCCTCTATCCATTTCTTTTTGAATACTTTCGTAAGCATTTAGGAAACTAGTTTTTTTCTTGTCCCGTTTGACTTCTACTATACCTACTTCCTTTGCGGTCTCGACAGCCTTTTCATGTAGTGGCAAATATGAAATCCCCACTGTGTATAGAAAATTATTCATAGCAGATTTCGTTCTTTCTGGCGAATCATGAATAGAATTTTTCACACTATCAAGCATATTTGAAATCTTGTTTTCGGAAAATTCATTGTCTTTGCGATTCCCTAAAAGCCAGCAATAGCAACTCCAACCCGCTGACATTCTCAGCACGTCCCCGCTTGCGATCCATTTATCAGCAACGTCTTGTGCCATATTTGACTCTGATAAAGTTACTGCCACTACATAATCAGACAACATATAAAAATACGCTTCATCGATCCAACGATCAAAATCCGACTCAGTCATAGCTTTTGGATCTGCAATAATGCCTGCAAAATACATTGCATCATAGTTACCTGTAGCATAAAGCTCTTCAGCTAAATGTTGATTTATTTTTATTGTCTTTGCGATTGGTTTCATAGCACCTGTAGCCACGCCAAAAAGAGGCTCGTGCGCACCATTAGATTTGTATATTTTTTTAGTTCGTTCCTTTCCGAGGGATTCAAGCTCCTGCATAACTGTTTCGAAATCCATAGTTTTATACTTCCTTCCTTAAAATTAATACCTTTTTAATTATAACCACTAGTTCCTATTCTTTATTAGGCATTCCATACTTCCTGATTTTACCCATAATCGTTTTCAAGTATTCTGCTTTGTTAGTTTAAGTACATTTCATTACAATCTACAAATCTATTTTTACAATACAAAAATCACCTCTTAGAACTAACGAGGTGATTTTATCAAACTTTATTACAAATTATCAATCTATACAGTGAAGTTAATCTGACACACTTAAATAGATTTGTTCGAGTTTTATACCTTCCCTGTAGCCTTTGAAAAAGTACCTATTATGACTAATACCTAATTAATACTACCTGTTGGGTATAATGTAGTTCCTCCAATTGAAACATTTATTTCATTTGATAATGGAACATTGTATTCATCAATAATTGTTCTCCACCATTCCCATGCAAGACCTGTACATTCTCTTGCATAAATTCTTATATTTTTTGAATTAGGCGGAAGTGGTATTACTGTAGAGAAATGAGCTGTTTTGTCTTTCCAGTTTCCATCCCAAGTTTTATGAGATAATACTTCTTTTCCATTTTCATCATATGAAAATTCATCCCATGCTACTTCAAATTGAGCAACATATGCACCAGAATGATCAAGGTTGATGCGACCTCTAGAGTATTCTGTAGATGTCGTCTCGATATAATCTGTATTGTTATGAACAGCAGCAATTGAATTATCCTTTAAGAAAACACTTGTATATGAAATTGGGTATGCTGGATTTTTAAGACTAAATTCTGCATTATCTTTAATTATTTTTCTAATATCATTAAAGTCTTTTGAGACAACCTGGTTATGCTCTTGTGAATCTCCGCCTAATACTACAGCAGTAAAGGAACTTTCTTCAAAAATATCTTTGTACTGACCACTAGTTTCTACATTCGTATTGACATCATTCAGTAAGGCTTTAAAAGCAGCTTGTACATCCTTGCTCTTTGAGCTTGTTTCTAATTTCACATAAATTGTTCTACCATAGGCTACATTTGACACCATTACTGGAGGGGCATCATTATTTACCCCTTTACGTGTTAACTCATCAAAAGACACACTATCATCAAAAAGGTCTGATGGATTGTTAGGTAATTCCGCACTTACGGTATAAAATATTTGTTTATATGCAGCAACCATCACCTTTTTCTCTCCATTTGCAATCGCATTAAAGTCAATTCCCAGTGAATTGTCAAGAACTTTGGCGTTAACATTCAGAGTGCTTGCTATTTGAGATTTGCTATAAACCATAGATTCTGAATATTGTAGTCTTGCAGGTAAAGTATGCGTTGTTGAATATTTTTCACTCCAAGTAGATACTAAGTCATCTACTGCCCCAGATACATTACCATATGTTGGATTATCCACAGTTATAGTATTTTCTCTTTTCATGCCAGGTAAATCGATGCTAATATTTAGCGGTTTTCTTTTGGCCACTAATAAACTAGGTTGATTGTCTGCAAAAGCTTGGTTTGCAAGTTGTAATGCTCCTGGATAGGAACGATTCGCCATTGAATCAATAATTGAAATATCCACCGGCGACGTTGTAAGTGATTTTTTATTACGTTCAACTACAATAAATTTATCATTTGAGTTTGTACCTTCTTTTGGAACAAAACTATCAATCTTATCACCATTCACTGCTAAAACTTCGTTGTTATTGTAGTTCAAGTTTGCTATACCAGTATCAATGTCATTAGTTTTGCTTGTTTCACTAGCTAAATTAGTATCAATTGTTTCAGCAAAGGAAATAATCGGATAATTTATAATGCATAAACAAACAGATAAACTTACTAGAAATTTTATAACTTTAAAATAATTTCGATTTTCCATAAAAAACCTCTCCTTTTTTAGGAAATTATACCACAGAAATACTTTATTTAAATATAGTAATTTAGTCTTGTGTTATAATCGTTTCATAGCGAACGATTAGTATATATAGCACATTTGAATTATCGGTTTTAATTACTCTAGTCGTATCAGTCGCTGATCATCTAATGAGAGTACGTCAACTATTCCTTCTATATAGAGCTACTGACTAATTAATAGAGACATTTATCTTTAATTTTTCTAATTGAGGTCATCTAATACTTTGGCTTCTGAATGTCCTTATTTTAGGGATATAGTCTCACCCTGAGGTCAGGGGGCAAGCTATAGCGATACGAAATGAACCTTAACCTTCATCAACGCCGTTTGGAGAGCTTTTCAGCGTATACTTTATACGAGGGAGATGGTGTAATGATTATAATGATAAATGGAGCATTTGGTGTGGGTAAAACCACTATTGCAAATATGCTTCAAAACGAAATTAAAAATAGTATGATATATGACCCTGAAGAAATAGGTTATATGTTAAGAAATGTTGTTCCCGAGGATATAAAAAGAGTAGAAGCCTGTACAGGGGATTTTCAAGATTTAGATTTATGGAAAGAATTAACCGTCGATGTAGCAAAACGTTTAATTAGTAAATATAAAATGAATCTAATAGTGCCAATGACTATTCGGAAATTAGAATACTTTCATTTCATTTACAATGGATTCAAAAGTATTGATGAACAAACCTATCATTTTTGTTTGAGTGCAAGTAAACAAACAATTTACGAAAGGTTAAGACTACGTGGAGAGGAAGAAGGTAACTGGTGTTTTCAACAAACCGATAAATGCTTGGAAGCCTACAACAAATATGATTTTGGAGAGTATATAGATACTGAAAAAGGTGGGATTAATGTCATTGTTCACGATATAAAAGAAAAGTTACATCTTTAAGTAGATGAAATACAAGCAAGTAATGAGCTAACAAAAGTAAAATTGCATTATCAGAAGTTGATCTTACATAGAGTTGACCGAAAAGAATGGTTCACAAGAAGCTGATCAGGTAGAATCTTATGCAGAAGTGTTCAAACAGCATTAGAAATAATGGTTGATACTACTGACAGAGAGAAGTTCAACCAATTAGCCGATTTTTGTTTGATCAGATAAAATAAAAGAAGTTAAAGCGCTAAAATGCAGGACTTGTGCATAATATTTCACACAAGTCCTTTTGCTATGCCTTCAAAACTAACCTGAGAACAATCCATGCAACCAAGTATGCGCCCTAACTGATTCTCAAATCTTTTGAGGGCTACTTTGCGGGAATTAACAAAACACTAACTTAATGATGTGCAACTGCAATCTCATCATAACTGGCTTAATAAGCTCACATATCTCTACACCCATGTTTGGAAATATGTTACACTTTACCAAGCAACTAATTATTCAGTTAGTGAAATGTTTTATTGGTTCAAACTAAATACAAATGGAGATTTTTATATGAAAAGGAAGTTAGTCTTCACTTTTGGTTTAACAGGAGTTTTAGCATTAACAATTGGTTTTGCAAAAGACTTGCAAATCACAGAAGTATCAGCAGAAGAACAAACAAACATTACTACGGTAATAACAAAAGAAGAACAAAATATGGTAGAAAATATGTCAGCCAAAGAGGGCTTTGTACCACAAGGAAATGGATCAGGCTTCTTTTTTAGTAAAGAGGAGCCAACTGAAAGAAAGGGTATTACCACTGTAATCACAGCCGAGGAACAAAATACGGTGGAAAAAATGTCCGTTAAAGAAGGTTTTGTACCACAAGGAAATGGATCAGGCTTCTTTTTTAGTAAAGAGGAGCCAACTGAAAGAAAGGGTATTACCACTGTAATCACAGCCGAGGAACAAAATATGGTGGAAAAAATGTCCGTTAAAGAAGGTTTTGTACCACAAGGAAATGGATCAGGCTTCTTTTTTAGTAAAGAGGAGCCAACTGAAAGAAAGGGTATTACCACTGTAATCACAGCCGAGGAACAAAATATGGTGGAAAATATGTCAGCTAAAGAGGGATTTGTACCACAAGAAAATAGATCTGGCTTCTTTTTTATAAAAGAAAAATAATTACGGCGTTACTTTAACAAGAATAGGACTTGCGTTTATGATTGATTTTCACATATGCAAGTCCTTTTGTTATTCTCTCATCGTAACACTTTGGAGCAACTATTATTTTATCTACTTCTGAGGTTTTTCAGTTATTAGAGCGAGACATTGAAAAATGCCTTTTTGGAATGAGATACTAGTATTTGATTTTGAGAGTATCCCCATCGACATAAACTCCCTCGGAACGGGAAATCGGTAGCTTTTGTTCTGCTGAGAAGCCGATCGTTTCTCCATCCCTTAAAGTGACGTTCTCTTCTACAATATATCCGGAAATCGTAATTAAAAAATCACGTAGTTCAGCAGGAGATGCTTCACTGTCAAGAATTTCAATTTCATCCTTACCAAAGGCTTTTAGCCCATAAGTATATCCATTTAACCCGGTTTCCGTTCCGACCAGTCCGAAATAAACCAGATTCAGTAAAGGAAACATGTCGTCATCATTTTTCATGACTTCAGCCATATCTAGATAAAGTCCAGGTTGAAATACGGTGCAGCCTGTATAGATCCCTATTGCATTAGGAAGCTTCAGACAACTTGCCGCCAGCTTAGTGTATAGCTTGCCACTATCTAACGGAGAGCCGGAGCGAGTAAATGCAGCCAGGATGATTTGAGCTACATGCGTTTGAGTAACTTCCACGGCTTCCTTCCACATGTAATTTCCCTGTGCATAATACTCAGCCTCACCATCTGGTACGGGAGCTTCGACAAAACTAACTGCTAACACGCAGTCGTCCACTTCAAAGACCAGAGCTCCTTCCTTTGTTTCTTCGGCGTTTTCCTCATCCTCTGTCAACGAGCAGGAGATGTTCCAATCATTCAAAAGGTTGGCCTTTATCTGATCAATATCACATTCTGCAGAGTTAAGAAGAACAAACCCGTTGAATAAACCAGAACCATTGTCTTGCGTTTCAGTCTCGTCCTCCATGGATTGGTCAGCTTCATATGCTGCAGCCTGCTGCATCCAATATTCTCGGATCATTTCTACCATCTTTACAGCTTCTTGCTCTGCAGTGGCAGGGTCATAAGGTTGCATCTCGCTGAATACATGGCCGCAATGCTCAGTGTCAGACGGATCCTCATAGCCTCCACATACGCCAAGGAGCCATTTTCCGAGCATAGTTTTTTTATATTTGAATATATAGTAGTGCATATCATATAAATCAAATTCTGCTGCAATTTCTATTTTCTTGGGTTCTTGCCCAAGTTCGTGTTCATCTGCTAGCCAGTCGATCATGGATTGCATTGCTGCTTGTTGTTGAGCTGTCATCAATTTCTCCCCTTCACAAATGTATGATTCTACCATTATTATACCAGCTTTTATGGAAAGAAATAGTGAAGCAAGAATTATTCCTCTTATGGTAGATTACTCCTATTTCTATTATAGGAAGTCGTTCATCAAGTATTGAGTGCTGGGATGAGTAATATAATTTCAACTTTTTAGTCATAAAAAAATCCTCCATTCAATTGAATTGGAAGATAATTTCGATACTATTTTCAGGGAAATAAAGAGGGATTCTACTCAGTAACCGAATCCCTAATTTTTCGAAAATCCCTTTTTTCAATGGTTTGCATTTGTAGTTTAAACGGTGAAATTTTGTAAATGTTCAGAACTAATACTATATGAAACAACCTTCTCCTTGTACTTCTTGACTACATCAACGTGATTGTCGTAACTAAAAACAAAGAAATTAACATCTTTTTTGCCTCTTTTTACGTTCATGATAAATGGAGTAACATTAGTCTCTGGCTGTAAAAATAATTTTTCATTACCAGGAAATATATAATGTTTTTTCAAAAATGAACCTTTATTAAAGTAGTCTGTAAATCTATTTTTTTCTTCCTCATCTAAATTCTTCCCATTAAATGTTACCGTAACATCTTTTGAATCAAGTTTTTTATGAAGTTCAAATTTACTTACCCCCCATCCCACAGCTATACTGGGAGGGCTCATTAACAATTTAATAATAGATCCAATCACTAGCGTAATAATCAAACCTGATGTCATACCATACCAACTCTTTCAAAAATATTATCGTTTTAATAGCAATTACTATATTATTACCTTCATTGGACATTGTTTCATAAAAAATAATTAGTAATTAGGCTATATCGATGTTTTATCATCCACCTCTCCATGATAAGGGATTTATATTTTTTATAACCATCCACTTCGATGCTTTTTTGACCATCCAATTGTCTATAAACTATTAAGAGCTTCTGCAAACCTTTTGATTCCTTCATCGATTGAATCTTCATCTTCCTTTGCGAAAGTAAAACGAACAAAACCATCTTTGGATCCCAGTGTAGAACCAGGCACATAAATGACGCCTCTTTTAATGGATTCTTCAAGCAATTGGGTTTCATTATAATTTTTAAGTATTTTACACCATAGATGAATACCACCTTGAGGAATAGAATATTCCACCAGGTTTTTCAAATAAGTATCAAGGCTTTTTACAATTTTATCTCTCCTTTTTTCTAATTCCTTCATTAAATTTTTTATATGAATATGAAAATTTTCTGATTCTAAAAAATCATTCGCTACCCATTGTGTATAGCTAGAATGACCGAAGTCGATTTGTTGTTTCGCATCGGATAATCTTTCAATCACTGATGTTGGGCCAATAATCCACCCTATTCTTAATCCTGAGGCAACAATTTTGGACAAAGAACTAATGTATAATACATTGCCATTCCTATCCATTGATTTAAGAGTAGAGATTTTTTCTCCTGAAAAAGCTGTTAAACTATATGGATCATCTTCTACTACTGGAATTCCAAGCTTTGAGGATATGTCTAAAATCGCTTCTTTTTTCTTTTTATTCAATAAAGAGCCCGTTGGATTTTGAAAACATGGATTTAAAAAAACCATTTTAATTCGATGCTTTTTATATAATAACTGCAAATCTTCTGGGTTCATTCCATCCTTATCGACAGGTAGATAATGTATTTTTATACCTACCGATTTGAAAATTGGAAGATTATAATTGTAGGAAGGATCTTCTATCGCTATTGCATCTCCAGGCTTTAATAAACATTGAACAATTAAATGTAATGCTTGCTGCGCTCCTGATGTTATCAGTATTGAAGAAGGATTAGTTTCGATTCCCCGACTTTTTTTTACGTGTTTTGCAATGGTAGTTCTAAGGATTTCATTCCCCTGTGGATGATCGTATCCTAAGCTTCCAATAAAAGAACGTGTTGACGTTATCTCGCTTAAAAATCTTTTTGGGAAAAGTTCTTCTGACAATTCACCAGAAGCTAAATTTATTAATTTATGTTCAACAGCTTCTTTTCTTATTTTTTGCGTGACAGGTTGACTAGGTAAAAAAGAACCCGCCTCAATATACCTATTCCAGCTAGGAATCCGCTTTTTTGTTATCCCCCATATATCTTTACTAATGGTAGTACCACTTCCTCTATTCCTTTCAATTAGCCCCATCGATTCTAATTCGTCATATGCATGAACGACAGTACTTCTATTTAAATTTAGAGTACTCGCTAAATATCTCTCTGATGGCAATGGTTTATCAGGTGGAAAAGTACCATCTGCAATTCCCTTTTCAATATATTCCGCGAGTTGTTTATAGATAGCTTTTTTCGCTTTTCTATCCGGTTTCCAATCCAACTATACTCACCTCATTATGTCCTTCAAACTTGCGCTTTCTTCTTTTAGCAGTGTTATTCCTGATAAAAGATTATATCTTAATATTATTTCAATTGTAATCAACCATCCACTTCCTTGTTATTTTAGCCATCCGATTAAAAAAATCAAAGCTGGTGGAATTTTACCCGTCGTAAAATTTCACCAGCTTTTTAGATTTCAGAAATTGGTGTTGTCCCAACTTCTTGACGCTTACTTATGAAGAAAATAAATAGATGTCTTCGATTATACCTTAAAGTATGCTCAAGCTTGTTTCCTTTATATCAGTAATTAACATATGACCTGGTGCATGGGTAATGATAATAGAAGGTTTACTTTCCATTGCCACTGCCTGAGGGGTTACGCCACAAGCCCAAAATACTGGTATTTCCCCTGGCTTAATGGACACGGCATCACCGAAATCTGGCTTTGAAATATCTGTAATCCCTATTTGTTCTGGACTACCCATATGAATTGGAGCACCGTGTACATTTGGAAAACGCGAAGTAATTTGGATTGCACGAATCGCATCCTCTGGTGTCATAGGGCGCATACTGACAACAGTTGGTCCTTTAAACACCCCTGCTTTTTCACAGGCGATATTTGTTTTATACATTGGCACATTACAGTTTTCTTGAATATGTCTTATTGGAATACCTGCTTCAAGAAGAGGTGTTTCAAATGTAAAGCTACACCCGATTAAAAAACCTACCATATCCTCTTCCCAATAATCTGTAATATCTAACACTTCTTCAGTTAAAATACCATCCCGATAAATACGATATTTCGGAATGTCCTTGCGAATATCTGCATTTTTAGCAATTTTTGAAGGAATAAATGATCCAGGTTCTGTCACGTCTAATAATGGGCATGGCTTTGGATTTCGCTGACAAAATAGTAGAAAGTCAAAAGCATGCTCCTTCTTCAAAATCACTAAATTTGCTTGTGTAAACCCAATCGACATGCCAGAAGTAGGTCCAGAGATTTCTTGATTGCGAATAAGTTTACGGATTCCATTCGGCTCTAAAGCACTATATGTTGTCATCATCCATTCACTCCTTATCAATTATGCCTTGGCGTAATTGCGTCCGGATTTTGAATTGTGCCAGCACAATTCATTCCTCTGAAAATCCGTGACATCCGCCGGAGGCTTTTATCTTTATTCAGTAGGTGTTTGGACATCCACTGAAAAGGTACAAAAATCGCATTCATCTCACCACCTATAGAGGTGGGAGTTTTCTGCTGAATAAAGATAAAATAACCATCCATGAAAAGATGCTCATGGATGGTTGATTGTTAGATTAACTAAAAATTTTCGGGATTTCTCCAATTAATGTAATAATGCTAAGATACCCCATAAGAACAACTACCATTGCTCCAGTGACAGTTAACCAACGTGGATGCTTATATGTACCAACAATTTCTTTTTTGTGTGCAGCAACTAATATAATGCCAAGTGATAATGGTAAAACCAGTGCATTTAATGCACCTACCAAAATTAACACATTAACAGGCTTTCCAACCAAGGCAAAAGTTGCTGTTGAAATGACGATAAACGCTATAATCACCCAATTATGATATTTCTCAATGTTAGGGTGGAATGAACGAATAAATGAAACGGATGTATAAGCTGCACCTACAACAGAAGTAATCGCTGCAGCCCACATAATCATACCAAACATGCGATAACCAATATTACCCGCAGCTAGTTGGAAAACAGATGCAGGTGGATTGGCAGGATCAATGACTAAACCTTTTGAAACAACACCAAGAACCGCTAAAAATAAAGCAACACGCATTACGCCAGTAATCAAAATCCCTGTCACAGAGCTTTTTGTTACTTCTGGCAAGGATTCTTGTCCTTTGATGCCAGCGTCCAAAAGGCGGTGACCACCAGCAAAAGTAATGTAACCCCCAACTGATCCACCAACCAAAGTTACAATCGCAAACCAGCTAATTTCTTTAGGCCAAACGGTGTTTACAATCGCTTCTCCTACAGGTGGTGAAGTTTTAAAAGCAACGAATAGCATGAGTAAAATCATGACACCGCCAGCAATTTGCGCAACCTTGTCCATTGCCTTTCCTGCTTCTTTATAGATAAATATAAAAATAGCAAAAAGTGCACTTAAAATGGCACCCATAATTGGATCTATGCCAAGCATTGCATTTAACCCTAATCCAGCTCCAGCAACGTTACCAATATTAAATGCTAAACCACCTATAACAATCATAATTGCAAGGAGAACACCTAATCCAGGTAATACCTTATTGGCAATTTCTTGCCCTCGCAAGCCAGAAACAGCAATGATTCGCCAAACGTTTACCTGTGCGACAATATCTAGAATTAATGAAATTAAAATGACAAATCCAAAGCTAGCCGCTAATTGCTGGGTAAATACTGTCGTTTGTGTTAAAAAACCTGGTCCGATAGATGAGGTAGCCATTAAAAAGGCTGCTCCTATTAACACACTTTTACTTGCTGTTTTCTTAACAAATTTACCTTTTTTCTCTTGCTCGATTCCTACTTCACTAACTTCCGTTTTTTTTGCTACCACCATTGGATTACCCCTCCTTGATTGCACGTACTGATATTTGATGTTCTGCTAATCTTGAATGAATATATTTTGCAAATTCTACAGCATGTTCCCCGTCCCCATGAATACAAATAGTATTTGCCTGTAATGGGATTTCGATTTGCTGTTGTGACAGCACAATTCCCTCTTTCACCATTCTCACAACTTGATTCACAGCTTGTTCCTTATCAGTAATCAATGCATCAGGTTGTTTACGAGATGTTAAAGAACCATCCTTCTGATAGGTACGATCTGCAAACACTTCATGGGCTGTTTGAAGCCCTACTTTTTCTCCAGCTTTTGTTAATTCACTACCTGAGAGACCGAATAACACAAGTGTAGGTGAAATATCATAAATGGCTTGTGCGATTGCCTCAGCAATCGCTGGATTTTTAGCAGCCATATTATAAAGTGCGCCATGTGGCTTTACATGTTGCATGGTTTCATTGGAAGCCGTTAGAAAACCTTGCAATGCTCCAACTTGATAAATGACCATATCATAGGCTTCCTGTGGTGTGATGTTCATCTCACGTCGTCCAAAGCCATTTAAATCCGGTAATCCTGGATGTGCCCCGATTTTCACACCATTAGCAATGGCTAGCTTAACTGTCTCTCGCATGACTGTTGGATCTCCAGCATGGAATCCACAAGCAATATTAGCAGAGGTTACATATTTTAAGATTTCTTCTTGCTCTCCAAGTCGATAACGACCAAAACTTTCCCCTAAATCACAGTTTAAATCAACTCGAAACATCTTCTTCCCCCATTTTCTTCCCACTAAAGTAGTTAAACTGAATACGTTTACAAACATTTTGTACCGATATTCGGAACTTAAGTTTTGAAATTTAAAAAAATCTTAACATACTTTATTATTGCTGAAAAGTATAAATTTAAAATTTTGAGAAAGAATATTTTTTTTGAAATTTTCATTTAAATTAACCTTGTTTTCGTTTATTGTTTAAATATAATATTAAAAAATCCGTTATTTAAAACTTATATACCGAATTACGAAACTTCAGGGAGATGGTTTTTATGCTGAATTTAAAAGAGAATGTACAAATAAGACCTTTAAGTGATTCTGCACTAGTCATACATATAGGTGAAGGAATTAGTGAGGCAATTCACAACAAAGTTAAAAATATATTGAATTTATTAGAGAGCAATCCATTTGAAGGATTCGTCGAGGTTGTGCCTGCCTATAATAATGTGACAGTTTATTACAATCCGATTGAAGTATACTTTTCTAATATAGGTAAAGAAGGAGAAATGCCTTACGAAAAGGTGAAAGCAACAATTCTTTCTTTAATGAATCAATCTTATATAGTTGAAACAACGAAGGAACGTGTCGTAAAAATCCCTGTAGTATATGGTGGTGAAATGGGGCCAGATTTAGAATTTGTAGCCTCTTATCATGGTTTAACACCTAATGAAGTTATTAACATTCACTCTTCTGTAGAATATCTTGTTTACATGATAGGCTTTGCTCCAGGTTTTCCGTTTATGGGAGGAATGGACAAACAAATAGCAACACCGCGTAAAGAAACTCCACGGTTATCGATTACTCCGGGATCTGTTGGAATTGCGGGAAATCAAACAGGTATTTACCCATTAGAAACTCCAGGGGGATGGCAAATCATCGGACGAACACCTTCTCGTTTGTTTCTACCAGAACAATCTCCTCCAACCTTATTACAACCGGGTGATCGAATTCAGTTTGTACCAATTTCGTTGGAAGAATATAAGAGCGATTGGGAGATGAAAACATGGGCATAAAGGTATTACAGCCAGGTATACTGGCAACTATTCAAGACCTAGGAAGATATGGGCTACAAAAGTTTGGTGTTATCGTCGGAGGAGCAATGGATTCAAATTCCTTACGAATTGCGAATTTACTTGTTGGAAATTTGGAAGGAGAAGGCGCTCTTGAGGTGACACTTTATGGAACATCCCTTTTATTCGAAACGGATGAACTGATCGCAATTACAGGTGGTAATTTACAACCTACAATAGACGGCAAAGAAGCACCCATGTGGCGACCACTTTTAATTCAAAAAGGCTCTGTTTTAAGATTTAATACTGCGATTAGTGGTTGCAGAGCCTACGTATCGTTTAGTGGGGGAATTCAAGTGCCCGAAGTGATGAGCAGTAAAAGTACCTACATACGTGCTGGAATTGGAGGATTTCAAGGAAGAAAATTGCTGAAGAATGATGTCTTTGAATTAGATAGACGATCAGAGTTAGGAGAGGATCTTTTTGAACAATTAAAAAAAGAACCAACGTACCTTCCTTGGTCAGCTGATTACACATCCTTTGTTACATTTAAGAAAACGCAAACAATCCGCTTCATAAGAGGCTCTGAATATGAGCATTTCGATGAGGAGAGTTTAAAAAAATTCCTTTCAACGCCTTACACCATCACAACACACGCAGATCGAATGGGGTATCGATTAGAAGGAGAAGCTATTCAATTAAAAGAGCCATTTGAATTATTATCCGAAGGGGTTACATTTGGAACGATTCAAGTGCCCTCCAATGGGCAACCTATTGTTTTAATGGCAGATCGTCAAACAACTGGTGGATATCCTAAAATAGCTCAAGTGATTTCTGCCGATTTACCATCATTAGCACAAATGCAAGCAAATGGTCGAGTCTTTTTTAAAGAGGTCACTCTTGAAGAAGCTCAATTGGCATTAATCCATCAAGAAAAAAAACGAAATGAATTAGCATTTGGGCTCCGTTTAAAAGGTTATAGCAACTTTAAGTAATGGCTATTCAATCGCCCAAAATTCGATTATTTAGATAGTGATATTTCTCAAAAATCAGCAACTTCAGCGCAAAATGGGTAATCTCAAGTGACTTTTGAGACTACCCATTTTTTAAAGCTGTTCATACCCCAATTGTTTAGAAATTTCTGCGGTAGCCTTCTTAAGTTTATCGACGAAGATTTCAACGTTTTCTCCTTGATAATTGGTTTCTAGTCCCGCAATACTCATTGCTGCAACGACTTCTCCTTTATGATCGTAAATCGGTGCTGCAACAGCAGATGTATAATTTTCTAATTCTGAATGGCTGATTGTATAACCAAGTTCTCTAGCCTGCACAATCGTTTCAAAAAGCCTTTCCTTTTCTGTAATCGTCCCCATGGCAAACGATTTAAGTTCTACCGATTCAAGATATTCCTTTATGTCTGCATCCGGTAAAAAGGATAATACAGCACGAGGGCATGCCCCTGCGTAAAGAGGACTTTTTCTACCAATTGCTGTGTAGAGTCGAACTTTTTGCTTCGTATCTATTTTCTCGATATAAACAGCATCGTTACCATCACGAACGATTAAATTAATCGCTTCTTTTACATCATTATGTAACTCATTCATAATTGGATCTGCAATTTTTCGCACATCTAGGCGCATTGATACTAAATGTCCAAATTTAAGGAAGAGAATACCTAACCTATATTTTGCATCAGTTCCCTTTTCTAAAAATTCCATTTCCTCAAAAGATTTCAACATGCGGAAAGCAGAGGTTTTAGGGATTCCTGATAACTCAATTACTTCTTGAAATGTCAGTTCAGTATGATCGATAAATAAATTTAATATATCCATAGAACGGATAACCGTTTTATTATTATTTGTCAATTTAAGTTTTCTCCCCCTTCTATACTAGATTTAATCTAATCAAAATTTTTTTCTCTTAATTAATAATTATACCTAACATCTTACTGTTTTTATATAGCCTGGCTCATCACCAAAACGTGTGGTTGATTTCTTTGATAGAAAGAGCTTGTTTTTCTATAAACGCTCAAATAGTTTCGATAAAGAGCGATTTTGTTTCGATAAATCTTCAAAGTATTCCTCTGGGCGCTTTGAGCTGTCGCTTCGCTTTCGCACAGAGCAAAGATTCTTGGGGGAGAAGAGCAAGTAATACAGGGCATCTTTTTTCTAGTAAATCAGGTTGACAAAGGAATAAAAAACAGGAGCAGAGAATGGTTGCTTTGCTTCCATGCTCTTTACCCCTGTTTATAATTCTTATTTAAGCTCTGACGTTTTTCCTTCAATAAAATCACTCTAATTAAACCAACGATGGAGAAGATAACTGGCGTGATGAAACCATAGTAATATCCATCAAATAGATTTCCTGAAGTTGATTGAAAATGATCCAATATATATCCAAAAATGATGGGTAGCAATACAGCACTTAGAAAGCCACCCGTATTCGCAATTCCTGAAACAATTCCTGATTCCTCCAGTTTAAAAGATTGACGTACAGCTGCAAAGGTTAATGCACTTGCCCCATATCCAAAGCCAATGATAAAGAAAATAATAATTAGAAAGAACAAGGAAGGATGCCCATTACATAAAAGGAAAGAAAACCACCCTAATAAAACAATGATATGAACGACAATATACGGTCTTTTAATTGATTCTAACAGACTTGAAATCCAACTAGCTAGAGGTGCTCCAATAAGTGCCCCGATAAGACCGATCATAATTAGTTGGCTGGCATCTGAACGAGTCATTTCATACATATTCATCCCATATGGTACTGCCCACGAACTGATAAACCCTACATAACCGCCGACTACCCCAAAATGGCAACAGAATAGAGCCCATGCTTGCGGATTTGAAAATATTCTTCGTAGTAAAACGGATGTTTTTTCACGTTGCACTTCTGCTGTATCAACTACTTGCTCATCCCCAAAAATTTGTTTTGTTTTTTTCACAAGTACAAAA